>JAWOIR010000306.1:0-6333 GCA_046484545.1 Anaerolineales bacterium | reverse complement strand
GTTCGACTTCGTCACCAAGCGAAAAATGGCCATCGCTGAGGGTTCCCGTCAGGACGGTGCCAAAACCGGGCATGGTGAAAACCCTGTCGACCGGCAAACGCGGTCGTCCGAGGTCGAGGCGTTCGGGGCGATTGGCAAGAGTCGTTTGCAGTGTGGAAAGAAGTTCTTCGAGGCCGAGTCCGGATTTGGCTGAGACGCGAATCTGGGGAGCGGCTTGCAGGACAGTCCCGGCCAGGGCGCGGCGGATGTCCTCCTCGAGCAGGTCGAGCCACTCCGCGTCATCCACCAAATCGGTTTTGGTGATGACGACAATGCCACTCTGGATTTGCAGCAGGTCGAGGATGGCGAGGTGTTCGCGAGTTTGGGGCATGACGCCTTCATCGGCGGCGATGATGAGCAGGGCGGCGTCGATGCCGCCGATGCCGGCCAGCATGTTTTCGATGAAATCACGGTGACCGGGGACATCGACAATGCCGATTTCCTCGCCGCCCGGCAGGTTGAGCCAGCCGAAGCCGAGGTCGATGGTCATTTCGCGTTCCTGCTCTTCTTTGAGCCGGTCGGGGTGGGTGCCGGTCAGGGCAGCGATGAGGGTCGATTTGCCGTGGTCAACATGCCCGGCGGTGCCGATGACGCGCATTGATTCTCCAAGGTGGAGCGGGATAGCATCCCGCCCCACAGAAATATCCCATTAGCGCGAGGGGCGGGAGCGGCCCAGGATGCGCTCGTAGTTGCCAAGCCACTCGTTCGTCCAGTTCATCAATTCCTGCAACTGGGTTTCGGTCACGTCGTTAGTCTGCTGGAAGGTGTCCTGCATGGATTGCAGGATGTCATCGACATCGGCCACACGCTGATTGAGTTTTTCGAGGTCGGCGCGAACGTCTTTTTGGACTTCGTCCTGGGTGAGGGAGTAGTTCGTCCAGCGTTTCTGGTCGTCGGATTTAAATGTGACCCATTCCTGGCGAAAGCGGTCTTCGGCCAGGCGCTGGACTTCGGTGATTTCCTTGATGCGCCGTTCGAGGCGGGCATTGATTTCGTCGAAGGCATCCTGCGAGCGTTTGACGGCACGCTGGGCGTCTTCGAGTTGGGCGATTTGCGCGTCGAGATTGCTGGTCTGGCGGCTGAAGGCGTCGAAACGTACCTGCCATTCCTTCCATAGACGTTCGCGGTCAACCTCGGCCAAATTTTGCTTCTCAATGAATTCCATCTGGGCGCGGCGGCGTTCGGCTTCGCTGGCAAGCACTTCATTGATGCGGGTGTCCAACATGCGAATCGAATCAGCGTTGATGTCCACCCGCTCGCGGGCTTCGTCGGAGCGTTTGCGCACGGCTATCATCTCACCCTGCAGGTCAGCCAGGCGTTTGAAGTCCTGCTTTCGGGATTCATCCACCAGGCGCACCGAGCGGCGGATGTCATCGTCAGCCTGCGGAAATTCTTTGATTTGCTTGTCGAGGTCAGCAATGGAGCGCGCCAGGCGAGCCGTATCGTCCTCGCGAGCCTTGATTGCCTTTTTCATTTCGTCGAGAATATCGAGAGATTTGCGCAATTCATGGTACGACTTGTTGACATTTTCAATTTCTGTGCGCCTGCGAGTTTCAACGTCGCGCTCGTGTTTGTCGCGGCGTTTCTCCAATTCATCGATGGTTTTGTTCACCTCGGCGCGATACTGGGCAACCATGCCGTCGAACTGGTCGAGGCGGGCAGCGGAGGAGGTGAATTGCGTCAGGTCGCCCTTGACTTCTTTGGTTTGGGCTTGCAGCAGGACAAATTCCTTCTCTTGCTCATCAATTTTTAGCTGTAAATCAGCAATCAGGCTGCGGTCTTTGCGATGTTCGCGTTCGAGCCATTCAAGGCGCTTGACAATGTCTTCAATTTCCATGGGGGAATACTCCGGTAAACAGGATAGGACTACGGGCATTATACCCGTCAACGTTCGCAGGTTAGCGCATGATTTGCGGAAACAGGCCAGGCAGGTTGACCAATAAAGGAGCAACCCACTGCGGGAAAAGGCCAAAAACGAACAGGGCAGCCAACCCAAGCCCAATCATGACCCGCTGGGAGAGCGTTTCTCGCGATTGCCATTCCATGTCAGCCGGGGACATGACCAGCACCGCCAGGACGCGCATACTGACAATCCACAGGCCGAGGTTGGCCAGGCCCATCCAGAACGGGGGCCAAAAGCCCAGTTCAGTCAGCCCCTGCCACAAGACCTGCCGGGCCGGGAATCCGGCCAACAGCGGGGCGCCGCTCAACGAGAGCAGGGAGAGAAACACACCCGCCGTCGCCAACGGATACTGGCGCACCAATCCCTGCAAGGACTGGTAGCGCAAACTACCCGCCGCGCCGCGCAAAACAGCCAGCGACATAGCCCAGGTTCCGTAAGCCAGCGCGCGCGGAAGAATCATAAAAAAGGCGACTTGCAGGCCCAACGCCCGGTCAGGCAGGCTGATGGCGGCCAGCGAAAGCCCCAGTTCAGTCACGGCAGCAAACCCAAATACCCGCCCGGCATGACGCTGGAAGGCGGCCCAGAATCCGCCCGTAAAAGCGGTCATCAAGCCGACAAAACGCAGCGCGTCGAAGAAGGCTTGCGATTCACGAATCCAGGCATAACGGTCAACAAAATTTAAGCCAAGCAGCAGGGAAAAGGTCGGGAAAATCGTAAAAACGAAGCCAACCACATACGGATTGGTCTCCTCGGCCAGCATGGGCAGCCAGGTGGAGAGCGGGAAGATGGACAACAGGAAGGCAAATCCCAACCCCAGCAGGACGGCCGCCTGCAAAATTTCTACCAGGTCGCGCGGGCCAACCTCGACGCCGGTCAGCAGGAAGCCGGCAAACAGGATGAACGGCATTGCCAGACTCTGGTAAATCAGAAAACGCATCAGTCCGCGACCGGCAGGTTTTCCACGCTCGGCCAGGAAAAAGACCGAGAGCAGGACGGCTCCCTGAATCAGGATTGCGGCATAAAGGAATGGGCGAATCGCCAGCGAAGCGGTCAGAATGGCGATAATCATCAATCCCAGCGGAATTACGCGCCGGGCATTGCCAACCGCTAACGTGCCAAAAAACCAGAACGCGCCCAACGCATAAACCAGCACCAGCACAATCTGCGCAGCGGGCGGCAGGCTGAGTTGGCGACCGAGCAGGCTCAGGCTCGAATCAACGCGTAAGGAGAACAATCCGAACACGTCCAGAGCGGTATCCGTCGGCACAAGCAGGGCCAGCACAGCCAGTCCCAGGGCGGCAATTCCACCCAGCCAGGCCACAAGCCGCTCGCGCGGAATCAACAACAACAGCGCACCCAGCGCCAGCGGCACACCAATCCAGATGACCGGCGCATTCATTCTGCGGCCTCCGGCTGTGCGTCGAAATTGAGTACAAGCAGGTGCGAGCCAATCAGCGCGATTCCCAGAGTTACAGCCGCCAAAAGGGCTGCCACCAGCGCGGAATTATCGAGCGGAGAAGAGAGTAACTCGAATCCAGAAAGCAAGGTAAGCAAGCCAAGCGTGACGCGAAACGGCTCGCCCGTCACCCCCAATTGCAACATGCCCAGGCCAATCAGGAGGAGCGAGGCCAGTAAAAGCGGGAATCCCGTCGCGCCGTCCTGCCCCTGCCGGAAGACGGAAATCCAATTGGTCATCGCCCCCGCCCCCTGCCAGACCGACCCTATCACCACCAGGGCCAGGAAAAATTTGAACACCCGGCTCGATTGCGCAGTAATGAAGTCCTCGCGGTTGGCGAGGGTCATGCCAAGTGTGGCGGCGGCCATCCAGCCTGTCACCAGTTTGGCAGCGGACATGGTCAGCGGCCAGTTGCCGAGGAAGAGAATAAAAACCGCCAGGTACTGTAACGCCAAAGCGACCAGACTCCAGCGCCAGTCGCGGCTCAGGAGCAGGGTGAGGGTGGTCGCAACAATCATACTCACAGCAGACCAGGATAAAAAGTCCCAAATCATACAGGCTCAATCCATCACATCGAAATTTGTTGGAACCAAATCAAGAGCAGAATCAGGGCCAGCACCGTCCACAGCAAACCGCCGTCGCCTTCAAGCAGGCCCGAAAAGAAATCAACCAATCGGCGCAGTGAGCGATAAAAACCCCAAAGCAGGGAAGCCAGCCATTCCAGGAAATGCGTCAGGCGTGATGGAGCAGTCACCTCCGTCACTGCCGGGCGGTCGGCATCTTGCCCCAGGGTGCCGAAGCGGGAAATCCGCCACCAGACAGACAGGGCGACCAGCGTAACAGCCGCGACCGCCGCCCCAACGGGCCACAGGCCAACCTGCATCGCGCCCGACCAGCCCCACAACCCCAATAGCAAAATCGTGGCGGCCAGCACGAACAGCCCAAGCGGATAGGCCGACTGCGCCCAACGCGGCATATTTTCAAGTTCGCTCTCGCTGGTGCGCCAGAGATGACGCACAAAACCTATCGCCAACAGCGACTGACCGGCAACAAGGAAAAGCCAAAACCAGCCATCGAAGGCAGCCGCGCCGTCCCAGGTCACGGCTGTCAGGCTGAACGGCAGCGAAAACATTCCCAAAACCAACGTGCTCAAAAAAAACGTCAATCCGCGCTGACGCGAAGAATACAGGAAAACCACCCCGCCGCACAGCACCAGTGCCGCACCCCAGGCCACGCTCCCCGCCGGGTTACCTCGTAGGGAAGCCAACAGCGAAAGCGCTCCCAATCCCACAATCCAGTATGGACGGGCAGGCAACTCTCCTGGCGCGCCCAGCCACTTCCATGCGGCATACAGGAATGCCAGGGTTAAAAACACCTGCAAGATAGCCACCACTTCCGGCGCAAACAGGCCACCGGGAAGGCGCGCCAGCAAAACCAGACTCGAAGAAGCTGCCGCCATGCGCAGCACCGTCCCCATGCCGCGCCGCAAGGCCGGTTCGTTGCGATAGGTCAGGTGCAGGGGTAAAACACCCAAGCGCAGTCCCACTGCCAGGAACAGGAACAACGCCGACTGGGACGAAATCGCCTCGAAAGACGGCAAAACCACCCCGTTGGTCACAATCGCCCAGAGCGCAAAACCCGTCCCCAGGGCGCGTACCGCAAACGAAACCACCACTCGCTCGCTCAAATCCGGCTTGCGCACCAGGCGCAGGGTGTTGGTCAACTCCAACAGGTCCAACCCGGTCCAGACCATCACCAAAGTCAGCGGATTGGCCGACAGGACAGCCAGCATCCCCATCCCGGTCAGGCCGAGCGTCCCAACCCAGGCTGAAAGGCTGACACCTGTCGTCTGCGCCGGGGCCGCCAGGATGACCGCCAGGGCCAGCGCAGACAACGCCAGCGCGTACACCCAGGCGACCTCGTCCACCACCAGCAGCGGCCACGAAGAAAAAAGGCTCGCCGATTGCCATGAATTCAAGTGAACCAACGCGGGCAGACTCGTCTGCCAGGCGAATACGCTCACCCAGGCCAGCAGCGCGCCCAAGGCCGCCGCCAGCCAGGCATACGAAAAAGAGCGCCGTGTCAGGCGCAAAATCCCGATGGCAAGCAACGTCAGTCCATATAGCCCAAAAGTTAGTAAGACAAGCATAGTAGCGAATCCGGCGATAAGTTCCCGTATTTTGGGGTGTGAACGCGCTACGCGCGTTCACACCCCAAAATACAGCCTTCTTTACGGCAAATGTCAGAGAACCATTATTTTATCATCACCCATTCCAGACGGGACGAGTATAATCAAGCGCATGACCAAAATCCGGTTAAAAACCCTGCTTTTTGCCGTGTGGGGAGTATTCTTTCTCATCCTGGCGGGTTTCCTGCTCATTTTCTGGATGCAAAATCGGGACATTCCCCAGGCGCAAGCCGCCTCCGCGGCCCCCACCCTGCCGCCCCCCAACCCAATCCAACCGGAACAAAGCCTGGACGCAGTCGAAGCCCCTAATGCGACTCCTACGCGACGGGCCAACGCCACGCCCACGCCGCTGCCCAGCAACACGCCGGCGACGGTCATCCTGCCCGCCCTGCCTTTTGACCTGCCCCCCAACTATAACCCCTACACCGGCCTGATACCGGAGGACGCCTCGCGCCTCGAACGCAGGCCGATGGCTGTTAAAATTTCCAACTTCCCGCGGCGGTTACGTGCCTATCAATACGGCCTGACCCGCGCCGACGCAGCCTACGAATACTACATCGAAGACGGCCTGACGCGCTTCACCGCTGTAATCTACGGGCAGGATGCCGAAAAAGCCGGGCCGGTGCGCTCTGGCCGCTATATCGACGAGCATATTACCCGCATGTACCAATCCTACCTGGTCTTTGCCAACGCCGACAAACGGGTCGAGACCCACCTGCTCGAAAGTGACTTGTTGCAGCGCATGTT
>JAWOIR010000256.1:0-3914 GCA_046484545.1 Anaerolineales bacterium | reverse complement strand
GAGAATTGGAATCGGTTTTGCGGCATGGATTCAGTCGACCGGGTAGTAGCATAACCCGGCGGTTCCCGGCCCGGTGTGGACGGCCAGGGCGGGGGAGAGTTCGGCGATGAAGGATTCGACCACGTCCACTTTGTCTTCGACCAGTTGGCGAATTTTTTGGGCTTCGTCCTGCGCCCCGGCGTGGACATAAGCAACTTTGGCGCGTCCCTGCCCGACGGCGTCGGAGACCATCTCGGCCATCTCCCGGTAAGCCCCCAGGCGCGAGCGCGCCTGTCCAAGGGCGACGATGACGCCATCTTTCATGCCAATAATTGGTTTGATGTTAAGCAGGCCACCGACCAGTCGCTTGGCGAGACCAATGCGCCCGCCCATGTACAGGTATTTGAGCGTGTCGGCGGTTTGCACCATGCGGGTGACGGGAATCATGCCAGCGACCCGGTTGCTGATATTTTCGAGGCTGGCCCCGTCGAGGGCGGCGCGGGCGGCTTCGACGGCTATCCAGCCCTGGCAGAGGGAGACGTTCTGGGTGTCGACAACTTCGATTTTGACACCCGGGTTGCTTTCAGCAAGCATGGATTGGGCGACAGTGGCAGCCTGGTACGCGCCGCTGCCGCGCGAGGTCATGTGGATGCTGATGATTTCACGTATGCCATTTTCGACCAGGCTGTGGTACATCTCGAAGTAATCGCCGGGGCCAGGACTGGCAGTAGTCGGTAGGCTGGTGGCGGTCGGCAGCCAGGCCATGAATTCGTCGCGCTTGACCGTGACCAGGTCGCGCAGGACTTCGCGCCCGCGATGGACGTAATAGGCGACTGTATGGATGTTGAGTTCAGCCAGCAGGTCTTCGGGCAGGCTGCAGGCAGAATCGGTCACAACGGCAACTTTTTGCATGGGGTTGTCCTTCCGCAAATTTGATAAGTGGGTAACTTTATTTTAACCGGTTTGGAAGGTTTGGAGGGTTTGGTTCACAGATTCAGCAATTCCCATTAGATTTTCTATTCCAGACAAATTTCGTGATAGTTTGTCATTTCGAGCGACAGCGAGAAATCTTCCCACGCATGCGCCAGATTTCTCCCCGCTACGCGGCTCGAAATGACAAGCAAAAGAGACAAATTATCCTTCGGACATTTTTGTCCGGTAGAGAAATTAGATTTTTAATTACTGAAGGCAGTTTGGTTCTTTAGGAATTCCCGTGGTAAACCCCCGCATTTTGGGGTGTGAGCGCGCGTACGCGCGCTCACACCCCAAAATGCGGCCTTCTTCACCCCGAAGGGCGCCGGGGCAGGCAGGCAAATATCAGAGAGCCGGCAGTTTAATAAAAGTCAAAGAAGCAAACATGGATATAATCAGGCCATGAACACCATCAACCTTTCCCAAAAATTCGACCTGTTTCACGAGCACTGGCGTGCGCGCATCGTCGGGGAGTTGAACGATTCGTATGTCAAACTGGCAAAACTGAAGGGTGAATTCGTCTGGCATAAGCACGATGAAGAAGACGAACTCTTCCTGGTTGTGAAGGGCAAATTGCTCATCAAACTGCGCGACCGCGACCTGTGGATTGACGAAGGCGAATTTATCATCATTCCCAAGGGCGTGGAACACTGCCCCGTAGCCGAAGAAGAAGTGCAGGTGCTGCTGCTTGAGCCAAAATCGACCCGCAACACGGGCGATGTCGAGAACGAGAGAACCGTCGACGCCGAGTGGATTTGACAAAAGGGCCCTTTAGAAATCATCGGGATAAGTCCCCGCATTTTTGGATGTGAGAGAGCGTACGCTCTCTCACATCCAAAAATGCGGCCTTCTTTCCGACAAGTATCAGAGCACCAGTCTTAAAAAATTATATGACCTTTGATAGCAGCAGGACGTGTAAAAGCGAACAGACGTTATAATAGGGGAGAAGTTCGAACGAAAGCAGGTATATGAAAATGATCCTGATTACCGCCTAATCTCCCTGTATTTGTGCAGGACAATTTGCCAAATTGTCCCACTGTTATTGAACCTATCCAGGTATCGCCCTTCGGCTACGGATTTCGCATCCGCTCAATCCTCCGCTCAGGGCTCGAGATACCTGACACCTGACACCGGAAAACCTAATGAAACCCCAACGCCGAATTACCGACGACCTCGACGCGCTGCTGAATGTCTTGCCTGAAAACATCGTCGAAGCCGTCCATGAAGCCAACCATTACGATAAACTGCTTGAAATCATCCTCGACCTGGGGCGCGTTCCGACCGCCCGTTTCACCGATGGTGAGGTCATCCTGCGCGAGGCCGAAATTACCGCAGAAGAAATTGTCCAGACCGTTGAAGGCCTGGGCGATTTCGACGCCGACAACCGCGCCGGAATCGAACGCACCCTGCACCGCATCTCCGCCATCCGCAACCGACGCGGCGTCATCGTCGGGCTGACCTTGCGGGTCGGTCGCGCCGTCTATGGCACGATTGACATCATCCAGGATGTGATTGAAAGCGGTAAATCTGTCCTTATCCTGGGCCGCCCGGGGGTGGGCAAGACCACCCTGTTACGCGAAGCGGCCCGTATTCTCGCCGAAACCAAGCGCGTGGTCATCGTCGACACATCCAACGAAATCGGCGGTGACGGCGATGTGCCGCACCCGGCCGTTGGCCGCGCGCGCCGGATGCAGGTCAAGGTTCCGACCCAGCAGCACGAAGTCATGATTGAAGCGGTCGAGAACCACAACCCTGAAGTCATCGTCATCGACGAAATCGGGCGCGAACTCGAAGCCCTGGCGGCCCGCACCATTGCCGAGCGCGGCGTGCAACTCATCGGCACGGCCCACGGCCAGACCCTCGACAACCTGCTCCAAAACCCGACCTTGAGTGACCTGGTGGGTGGCATCGAAGCCGTCACCTTGTCTGACGAGGAAGCCCGCCGCCGCGGCACGCAGAAAACCGTCCTGGAACGCCGCGCCCCGCCGACCTTTGACGTGCTCATCGAAATCCAGAGCCGCGACCAGTTCGCCATCCACGCCGACGTGACCGAAGCAGTCGATTCCTTCCTGCGCGGTTACCCGCTGCCAGCCGAGAACCGGGTTCGGGACGAGGACGGCAAGATACGGGTCGAGAAGGCGGCATCGGTCGAGCCTCGAAAATCGGACTTCGATAATCGAAACTCGAAAATCGAATACCGAAGTCCGAATACCGAGTATCGAATAGCGAATAGCGAACCCCGCATCCCCGAAAGTTCGCCGCGTAACCCGCTGCCGACAGTCAAGATTTACCCGTATGGCGTGGCGCGCAACCGCCTGATGCAGGCCGCCAAACGCCTGGGCGTTCCGGCTATCGTGGTGCGCGAACCCGCCGAAGCCGATGCACTCATTACCCTGCGGGCTTATTACCGCAACCGTCAGCAGCCCATCATGGAGGCCGAAAGCCGCGGCATGCCAATTTACGTCCTGCGTGCCAACACCGTCAGCCAGATGGAGCAGTTCCTGAGCGACCTGTACAACCTGCACATCCCCATCGATAACGGCGAAGGCGACGAGGCCCGCAACGCCACCCAGCAGGCTATCTCCGCGGTGCTGAACGGTGAGCGCTATGTTGATATGCCGCCCGCCGGCCCGGTCATCCGCCGCATCCAGCACGAGATGGCCCGCGCCGCCGAATTGGTCAGCCATTCGTATGGCAAAGAGCCGCGCCGCTATGTGCGGATTTTCAGGGATTGATGTTGTAGAGGGGCGACCCGGTGGATCGCCCCTCTGCTTTTGTTATAATCCCCCCATGCTTAAACAACGAAAAACACAAATTGCACTCGGCCTGCTGGCCGGGCTGGTTTTGGCGACCCTCCTTTATAACGTTCCCTTTATTAATACGCGCCTGGCCTGGCGCGTGGACAGTGTCCGCGCCCAGATTCAGCAGATGATTGACCCGCCTGCTGAGAAGGTCTTTGTCCC
>JAWOIR010000185.1:0-4497 GCA_046484545.1 Anaerolineales bacterium | reverse complement strand
AACGGCTTCGGCGCGCGGCCAGGTCAGGTCGCGCACGGCGCTGTAGTTGCCGGCCAGCGCCCAGGCCGGGGCGGAGGTGGCGGTTTCGACGCGCTGGCGAAAGATTTCGAGCGGGGCATCGACCCAGTCCGGTTCCCAGTGCAGAGCGTCGAGTTCGATGAAGTCGATGCCGAGTTTGGCAGCCAGGTTTTCGGCCAGGGTCGATTTTCCGGCGCTGGTAACACCGATGACAATGATACGGCGATAAGGAAAGGTGGGCATGGCTCTCCTGTTTGTGGGTAAAAAGGGAAAAGGCTGCGTATTATACCCGCCGAATGCCCAGGCGCAAAGTAATTTGACAGGGGCTTTTCCGGGAATTTGATGCTCATGCGTGCTTCGCACGCATGAGCATCAAATTCCCGGTTCTCCTTGGCAGGCGGCATGTGCCGCATCACACCAATTAGACAGTCAGGGGGAGGGCAATTTGTCTGACAATCTTGATTTTGATTCTCATTTATGCTATCTTTAGCCAATCTCACACTGAGGGTTTCTATGCACCGCGAACGCGTTTCTGAAAATGTATTTTGGTTTCAATCTGAAGTTTATGCCCAGGTGACTGCCGGGGCAATCATCGGCCCGCAGTGGGCAGTGGTCATCGATACGCTTGCCACCCCTGAAGAAACGCTGGGGATGCGTGAATATATCGAGCATGAACTCAACCTGCAAGTGCGCTATGTCATTAACACGCACTATCATGCCGACCACACCTGGGGCAACTGTTTCTTTCCCGGCGCGACCATTCTGTCACACTCGCGCTGCCGCGAACTGCTGGCGGAAAAAGGGATTTCATCCCTTGAAACGGCCAAAAAGCAGAATGCGGCCCTGAAGCAGGTCAAAATCGTGCTGCCGCACCTGACTTTCGACGAAGGCGAATTATGCCTGCGGGTTGGCAAGAAGAATCTGATTCTCTCCGCTGCGCTTGGACACAGTCATGACGGCATTTCGGTGCTGGTTGAGGAAGACCGCATCCTGTTTGCCGGTGACGCTTTCATGCCCCTGCCCTATCTGGTGGACGGCGACATTGACGAACTGGCGGCCTCCATTAAGGCAATCGGCAAAATGGGGCTTGAGAATATTGTCCAAGGTCATGGGGACATCATCCTGCGCGGTGAAATCGAGGCGGCGGTCAAAGAAAACCTGGCCTACCTCTCGGCAGTCCGCAAGGCGGTGCGCACAGCAATGCGGCGCAGAAATCCGCTCGAGTATCTGGATGAATTATCCATTGAAGAGTTCGGCAAGAGCCGGGTTTACCTGGGCGGGCTGGCAGAAGCCCTGCACCGCCGCAACCTGCTGGCGCTCTATAATCACATGCTTGAGAATACAGAAGAGACTGAGGGCGAAGAATAGCAAGGCTTGTTTAACCCAACAAAAAAAGCGGAGGCTGAAATGCCTTCGCTTTTCGTTTACCGGGAAAAATCACTTCTTCAGCAAATCGAGAATGGTCGCGCGCAAAGTCTCCTGCACCGCCTGCCAGCCCTGACTCGCATCCACCACCCGCCAGCGGGAGGCTTCAGCGGCAGCCAGTTCCAGGTAGCCGGCGCGGACTCGTTTGTGAAAATCGACGGTGTAGGCATCCAGACGGTTCCATTCCTGCTGCTTCGACTTGCGCTGCAGGCCAAGCTCCACATCCAGGTCGAGCAGGATGGTCAGGTCGGGAGTCAGGCCGCCGGTGGCATAATGCACCAATTGGCGAACCTGTTCGAGCGGCTGACCGTGTCCGTAGCCCTGATAGGCGATGGTCGAGTCGAAATAGCGGTCCGAAAGCACAATCTCCCCGGCGGCCAGGCGCGGCTTGATGACTTCCTCGACAATTTGGGCGCGGGCAGCCTGGTAGAGCAAGGTCTCGGTGCGCGGGTGCATCTCGGCGTTCTTCAGGTCGTGAATCACCTCGCGGATTTGCTCACCGATGGAAGTGCCGCCCGGCTCGCGGGTTGGGAAAACGGTATATCCTTGTTCGCGTAAAAACGAAACCAGATGGGGGATGTGGGAGGTCTTTCCGGAGCCTTCGGGGCCTTCGAGGGTGATGAACATTTTTCCGCCTTCGATTAGGTTGGGATGATTTCGGGTGATGGAAATTTTTTTTGCCACGAATTGCGCGAATGTTTCGTGCCTGCTCGTGAAGTTCGTGACAGCACGTAATATCAGCACTTCACGAAAGTTGGAAGAATTTCCGATTTTTGGTGTGTGCAGCGGGCCGCAAATGCGCGCCCGCTGCACACACCAAAAATCGGGCCCCTTGCAAAATATTCGTATACTACTGAATATGCCACAAATGCGGCATTCTGGCAATGAAGACAGTTATGGTAGACTCGAATCATGCAAGAAATAACCTTTCTCGAACCCTGGTGGCATTTCGGCGTGGCCCTGCTGATTGGCGCGTTGCTCGGCCTGGAACGCGAATTCATCCAGCAAAAGGAAGAAGTGCCCGATTTCGCCGGGATACGCACCTTTTCACTGATTGCGCTTCTTGGGGCGGTAGCCGCCTTCCTGGGCGACCTGTGGGGCTTAATGCCTATCGCCATCGCCCTGGCCGGATTGATTTTGCTGACCACCGCCAGTTACATCGGCGAACTGATGCGCAGCGGCAAAGACGTCGGAATTACCACCGAAGTCGCCGCCCTGCTGACCTTCTTTTTCGGCGTCCTGGCGATGAGCGAATACGTCCGGGTTGCGATTGTCTTATCCGTCATCACCGCCCTGTTGCTCTCGCTGAAAGGCAAACTGCACGACTGGATTCGGCGCATGAACGTGCAGGACATCCGCGTCACCTTCCAATTTGCGATTGTGGCGGCGGTCGTCCTGCCGCTGCTGCCCGACCAGGAAATCGACCCCTTCGGCCTGCTTAATCCCTTCCGCATCTGGCTGATGGTGGTGTTCGTCTCCGGGATTGGTTTTAGCGGCTATGTATTGATGAAAGTCCTGGGGCCGTCACGCGGAATCAATCTGATGGGCTTGCTGGGCGGGCTGGCGAGCAGTACCGCCTCGACCATCAGTTTTGCAACCGCCAGCCGGCAAAATCCGGACATGTCAGCGCTGTATGCCAGGGCGGCCGTCCTGGCTTCGAGCGTGATGATTCCGCGTGTCCTGCTGTGGGTGCTGGTACTCGCCCCGCCCCTGCTGATTGTGGTCGGCCCGGCCCTGCTGGCGATGTTCGTATCAGGTCTGGTCATCGCTTATGTTCTGCAGCGCAGGAGCAACCTCGATGAGAGCAACCTGCAACGCTCCTTCCAGGTTTCCAATCCGCTGAAACTCTCCACCGCGATTAAATTTGGTCTTCTTTTTGCGCTGGTGCTGCTCATCGTCGAATTCTCCCAAAGTATCCTGGGTGATTCGGGCGTCTACCTGACCAGCATAGTCACCGGCGTGACCGATGTGGATGCCATCACCCTGAGCGTTTCGCGTCTGGTTGGCAATTCCCAGATGGAAGTGAATGTGGCCGGGACGGCGATTATCATCGCCACCCTGATGAACACGCTTTCCAAAGGCGCGATTGCTGCCTCCTCCGGCACGCCGGAACTGCGCCGCATCGTCCTGCCTGCCCTGGGCCTGATTTTGCTGGTTGGCCTCATCGGCGGCGTGCTGACTGTTGTGTTGATGTAATGTGCAAGGCAAAACTCGTCCGTAACCATTTGTTATTTTTTGTAAAAAAAGGTAAGATAAATGCAGGAGCAAAACTATGACCAAAGAATTTAACGTTATCATTGAGCAGGATGAAGAAGGTTATTACATCGCCAGCGTGCCAGAACTGCCCGGCTGCCATACCCAGGCCAAATCACTGGATACGTTGATGGAACGCATCCGCGAAGCAATTGAATTGTGTCTCGAAGTGGAAAAAGATTTCGTAGCCAACCAGTTTATCGGTGTCCAGCGCATCACGGTTGAAATCTAATGCCCCATTTCCCACGGCTGACAGGCCAGCAGATAATTAAGGCTTTGAAAAAGGCTGGCTTTGAAGTTTTGCGCATAAAAGGCAGTCACCATTTTTTAGGACATCCCGACGGTAGACGCACGGTTGTGCCAGTTCATCGTGGTGAAATCATTGGCCCCGGCCTGACCCTTAAAATCCTGCGCGATTGTGAGATTGAGAGAGAAACCTTCTTAACCTTTTTGAAATAGAGCATTAATTCCGCCTAAAAACATCCCCGCGAAATGCTTGCGGGGATGTTCCATGTAACCACTAACAATTACCCAACCACCACCTACATATGAATCGCGCTGCCCTCGGCGACATGCGCCGCTTCCATAATCGCCTCCGAAATCGTCGGGTGGGCGTGGACGTTGCGGGCAATCTCTGCCGGGGTTAGTTCCATCATCTGCGCCAGGGTCAGTTCGGGCAGCAGTTCAGTAACTTCCGGGCCAATTGGCCCGCTCCGGTTCGTCGGCGGAGAACGAGGTGCTGGAGTCGTTCACCGCGGAGGAGATCAAGCAGGCACTGGCCGACCTGCCGGAGCCGTTCCG
>JAWOIR010000183.1:0-13557 GCA_046484545.1 Anaerolineales bacterium | reverse complement strand
TTCCCGCATATTTCCAGCCTGAGCCTGAACCTGGCAGTTCTCATCCGCGACCAGCGCGGGCAGGAGCGTTTTGCGCGCCTGAAAATCCCGTCCAGTCTGCCGCGCCTGATTCCGCTCAAGCGTTCTTCGGGCAGCACCCGCAAGGACGGAACAGTTCCCTACCACCATTATTTTGTCTGGCTGGAGCAGGTCATCCTGGCACATCTTGACTCGCTTTTCCCCGGCATGAAAATTGTCGAAGCGCACCTTTTCCGCGTCATCCGCAACGCCGATTTGGTGGTACAGGAACTCGAAGGCGACGACTTGCTCGAAACCATGCAGGAGAGCGTCCGTGAGCGGCGCTTTGGCGCGGTGGTGTGTGTCGAAATTAATCGTCAGATGCCGCCCCGTATAAGAGAAGTCTTAATCAGCCAGTTGGAAGTCGATGCCCGGGATGTCTTTGCCTTCGATGGCCCGCTGGGGTTGCATGATTTGCGCGCGCTGATGGCGATTGACCGCCCAGACTTAAAAGACCTGCCTTTCCTGCCGGTGATGCCCAAACCGTTCAAAAAACGCAATGATGTTGAAGCCAGCATCATGGAAGCGATAGAAGGTTCCGATGTCCTGCTTCATCATCCCTACGATTCATTCCTGCCGGTGATTAACTTCCTGCGCCAGGCCGCCCATGATAAAGATGTCCTTGCCATCAAGCAAACCCTCTACCGGGTTGGGACAAACGCCCCGGTGGTGCGCGCCTTGCTCGAAGCCCGCCGTGACAACGGCAAGCAGGTTTCAGTCCTGGTCGAGTTGAAAGCCCGTTTCGATGAAGAAAGCAATATCGGCTGGGCGCGTATGTTGGAGCAGGAAGGCGTGCATGTCGTCTATGGCTTGCTCGGCTTGAAAACCCATGCCAAGGTAGCCCTGGTGGTGCGCAAGGAGGATGAACACATCCGCCGCTACATCCATTTGGGAACTGGCAATTACAATGCCGCCACTGCCCAGGGCTATGAAGACATGGGTATGTTCACCGCCGACCCCGATATTTGCGCCGACGCCACCGACTTGTTCAACTACCTGACCGGTTACTCTGCCAAGACCGAATATCGCAAACTGCTGGTTGCCCCGGTCAACTTGCGCCAGAAATTTGAAGCCCTGATTGACCGTGAAATCGAGCATCATAAAAAAGGCAAATCTGCCCGCCTGATATTCAAATGCAATGCCCTGGTCGATAAAGGCATCATCCAGAAACTCTATCAGGCTTCCCAGGCCGGGGTGAAGGTGGATTTAATCGTCCGCAGCATCTGCTGTTTGCGCCCTGGAATCAAAGGCTTGAGTGAAAATATCCGCGTCGTCAGCATCCTGGGACGTTTTCTCGAACACAGCCGTATCTATTATTTTGAGAATGCCGGTCAGCCGCAGGTTTACCTGGGCAGCGCTGACCTGATGCCGCGCAATATCGACCGGCGGGTCGAAGTTCTTTTCCCAGTTGAAGATCCGCGCAATGTTCGTTATATCCACCAGCAGGTACTCGAGACCTATCTGCGAGACAATTCCAGCGCGCGCCTGATGCAGCCGGATGGCAGTTACAAACGCCTTTCCCCCGAAAAAGGCGCGCCTGAAGTGAATGCACAAGAGGTATTTTTACGCCATGTCCGCATCTGACCAGTCCCCGCCCCTGGCTGAAGAAAAGCCGCCGGGCCGAATCAAGAAAAAACGCCGCGCCAACGGCAATTCCGCTTTGCCCCTGTCCGAATATGCGCGCAACATCATGCGCATCCACTTTGACTCCCTGCTCCAACACGAAGCCGGCACTCGTCTTGGGGAAGACATCGAAGAACTGCATGATATGCGTGTCGCCACCCGTCGCCTGCGCGCCGCCTTTGAAGTTTTCGAACCCGCCTTTCGCCCGCGCGACATCCGCCCGCTCCTGCGCGACCTGCGAACTGCCCGCCGCGCCCTCGGCCCGGTGCGCGACCTGGATGTCTTCATCGACAACGCCCGCCGCTACGAAACTGAAAGCGGCCAAAACCTGCAACTCCTGGTTGACATCTGGGAGCACGACCGTCAATCAGCCCGACAGCAAATGCTGGCCTACCTCGACAGCCCGGACTTTGCAACCTTCAAAACCGACTTCGACGAATTTCTCAACACCCCCGGCCAGGGCGCCAGCCGATTCAAACCGAGCGACCCCTACCCGCAAATCACCTGGCAGGTTGCGCCCCTGCTCATCTACCAGCGCTATGTCGATGTGCTGGCCTGCGAAAATCTCATCCCCGAAGCCAGTCCCGACCAGCTTCATGACCTGCGTATCCGCTTCAAGAAACTGCGCTATGCTATTGAATTCTTGCGCGATGTGCTTGGTAAACCCGCCGCCCTGCTCATCGACGACCTGAAAATCATGCAGGACCACCTCGGCAACCTGAACGATGCCCACCTGTCCTGCGACTTGCTGACTGCCTTGCTGGCGCGCCTTGAAAACGAAAGCCAATCCCTGCCCATCGGCGTTCGCCCCGACCTGGGTGGAATCCTGTCCTACCTGGGCAGCCTGCACGACCAGCGCCGTGAACTGGCCGAAACCTTCCCGGCGGCCTGGGCTCATTTCACCCGTCCTGAATTTCGCCGCAACCTCGGCCTGGCCCTGTCTGAACTATGAAAACCCTCCTCCTCCTCCGTCACGCAAAATCGAGTTGGAAAGATACCCTGTTGGGCGACCACGACCGCCCCTTGAATGGACGTGGACGCGACGAAGCCCCACTCGTGGGCGAGTACCTGCGCCAGCACGGCCTGACCCCGGCCTTTGTCGCCGTTTCGACAGCCCGGCGCGCCGTTCAGACCGCTGCCGAAGCCCTGTCAGTCATCCAATATCATGGCCTGGTGCGCACCTCGCGCCAGCTCTACCTGGCTGAGGAGGACGAACTTTTCAATATCATTTCCCGAACCCCCAAACGCTACCCCAGCCTGATGGTGGTTGCCCACAATCCCGGTCTGGAGCAACTGCTGGAGCAACTGACCGGCGAATTCCTCCCCATGCCCACCTCCTGCCTGGCGCATATTGAACTAGCCATTGAAACCTGGCGCGAAATGCAACCCGATGGCAGCGGCAAACTGGTGGACCTCTGGCGTCCGGCCACCAAACGCTGAATTCGTCTCAAAAGGTTCTTTGGGAATTCCCGTGATAAGCCCCCGCATTTTGGGGTGTGAGCGCGCCGCATACGCGTGCGGCACGCTCACACCCCAAAATGCGGCCTTCTTTCCGCCAAATATCAGAAAATCTCTTGAAAAATTATTGACAATCCCCCCACTGGTGGTATAATCTCCATTCGCCTCTGCCCTGGCAGAAATTTTGCCGGGGCGTTATCATGTCATCCCGGCTTACCCGTAACGCGGCCCTGCCTGCTTTTTATGGTGGCGGCGTCTACGGCGAAGCGAAGACCAGGAGAAAATTGTATGAAATTTGCTATTGTTGAAAGTGGCGGCAAGCAGTATCGCGCCGTCGAAGGCGGCAGGATTGAAGTCGACCGCCTGCAAACAGCCCCCGGCGAAAGCATCGATATTGAACAGGTGCTCATGCTGGTGGATGGCGACGATGTCGCCGTAGGTACGCCAACTGTCAAAGGCGCGGCTGTCAAGGCAACCGTACTGGAGCATTTCAAGGGTGAGAAGACCATCAACTTCCACTATAAACCCAAGAAACGCATTCGCCAGAAAACCGGCCATCGCCAGCAGTACACTCGCCTTGAAATTGAGAAAATCGGTTAAGAGAGGTAGATATGGCTCATAAAAAAGGCGGCGGTTCAAGCCGCAACGGTCGTGACTCAAATGCCCAACGTTTGGGCGTCAAACGCTATGCTGGACAATTTGTCTTGTGTGGAAATATTCTCGTTCGTCAACGCGGCACACACATCAAGCCTGGCCAGAATGTTGGCCGTGGCAGGGATGATACCTTGTTTGCCACAACGGACGGCCTTGTGGTATTCGATGTCTATCATGGCCGCAAGCGCGTCAACATCGTTCCCGCGGAAATGATTGAGGCATAAGAGGCAATTATGAAGGCTGAAATTCATCCCACCTTTTACGAGGCCAAAGTCACCTGCGCCTCTTGTGGCACCACCTGGACAACCGGCTCCACCAAGAAAGAACTGCGTGTTGAAGTTTGCTCCAACTGCCATCCCTTCTTTACCGGCGAGCAGGCCCGCATGCTTGACATGGAAGGCCAGGTCGACCGCTTCTATCGCAAACTCCAGGCCCGCCAGGAGTATGTCGAAACCCAGAAGTCCAAAGCCAACGAAAAAACTTCTCCCAATCGCCCGATTGCTGAGCTTGAACTCGGCCCGCGCCCGACCAAGTCATTGGCGGCGGCTGGTATTACTGAAGTCGGCCCACTGCTTGAAAAACTCGCCGAAGGCGATGAGGCTACGCTTGCTATTGAAGGTTTTGGCCGTAAATCGCTGATTGATGCGAAGAAGAAACTGCGCGCTCTTGGTTATCAACTTCCCGAAAAAGACGAAGAAACCGCCTAAATCGCAAGATTTTCAGGTAAACTTAACAGGCAGATGAACCACCATCTGCCTGTTTTTTATTGGTTCTCTGAAATTTGCCGTAAAGAAGGCCGCATTTTGGGGTATGAGCGTGCCGCACGCGTACGCTCATACCCCAAAATGCGGGGGCTTATCACGGGAACTCTCAAAGAGCCTTTTTATTTTCTTTTTTGGAGTGGACATGAAACATAAAACCGGTTCGATAGAAGTTGTGTGCGGCTCCATGTTCAGCGGCAAAACGGATGAACTTATCCGCCGCCTGCGCCGGGCCGTGATTGCGCGCCAGAAAGTCCAGGTATTTAAGCCGACCATTGATGTGCGTTATGCCGCCGAGAAAGTTACCTCGCACGCCGGGGCCGATTTCGAGGCTATCCCGGTGGAAAATTCCGGTGAAATCGCCGGGAAACTCGACCCAGACACTACCGTCGTCGGCGTGGATGAGGCCCAATTCTTCGACCAGGGCATTATCGAAGTCGTCCGCAAATTGGCCGAGCGCGGAATCCGCGTGCTGGTCGCCGGTCTCGATACCGACTTCCGTGCCGAGCCATTCGGCCCCATTCCAACCCTGATGGCGGTTGCCGAGCATGTCGATAAACTCCAGGCCATTTGCATGGTCTGCGGCGAACCGGCCTCGCGCACCCAGCGTCTGCTCGACGGCAAACCCGCCCGTTACGATGAGCCGGTTGTCGCTGTCGGCGCATCCGAACTATACGAAGCCCGCTGCCGCCTGCATCACCAGGTTCCGCGTTAGTCTTAAGGAGAGTTCCCATGCAAGATTACCAAGAATTTATCGCTGAAATCCTGATTGACGAAGATACCCTTAAAAAGCGCGTCGCCGAACTGGGTGAACAAATCAACCGCGACTACGCCGGGCAAGACCTGGTGCTGATTTGCATCCTGCGCGGCGGCATCACCTTCATGGTCGACCTGATGCGCCATGTGACTATCCCGCACGGCATGGACTGCATGGCGATATCGTCCTACACGGTCGGTGCGCGGGCCTCGTCCGGCAATGTGCGCGTGACCTACGACCTGCAAACCAATATCGCCGGGCGCAATGTGCTGTTGGTCGAGGATATTGTCGATAGCGGCCATACCATCTCGCACGTCCTCGAAATGTTGCGTACCCGCAGCCCCAAGAGTCTTAAGGTTTGCGCCCTGCTCGACAAAGCCGAACGCCGCGAAGTCGAGGTCCCGATTGACTACACCGGATTCGTCATCCCGAATGCCTATGTCTTCGGCTACGGCCTGGATATCGATGAGTATTATCGCAACCTGCCTTTTATTGGTGTGGTTAACCTGGAGAAATACAAGCCAGATGTCAGTAACCAGTATCAAGGCCCTGAACGCAGGGTATAGCCCGTAGTCGAAGGGCAGTGACCAATTACCAACCACCATTTACCAGCCATGTCCCCTTCATCCGACCCACCCAACCTCCCCTCTGCTTACGCCGGGCGCTGGGTGGCGCTCGTCAAGGGACAGGTGGTTGCCCAGGGACAGACCCGCGACGCGGCCTTTCTCGCCGCCCGCGCCATCCGCCCCAAAGAACCGCTCGAAGTAATCTTTATGTCTGAATCCTTGCCAATCTTCAACACACCCCTCATGCAAAACCTGCGCCAGCACCTGCCCGCAGACGTTTCCGTGTACCTGGTCGGTGGCGCGGTGCGGGATGCAATTCTGGGACGCGATGTTCATGATCTCGATTTTGCCGTCTCCAAAAACGCCCTCAAAGTCGCCAAAACCCTGTCCGACAAACTCCCCGCCGCCTTTTACCCGCTGGACGCCGAAAACGACACCGCCCGTCTGGTTATCATCCACGCAAATGGCGCGCGCGACATCCTGGATTTTGCCGGCTATCGCGGCGAGACTCTCGAAGACGACTTGCGCGGACGCGACTTTACGCTCAACGCCATCGCCCTTGACCTGACCAGCGGCGAACTTCTCGACCCCCTCAACGGACTGGCCGACCTGCGTGCCAAACGCCTGTGCGCCTGCTCCGAGACATCGATGACCGACGACCCTGTCCGCATCTTGCGCGCCGTGCGCCAGGCGGCCTCCTACGGCCTGACAATTGACAAACAGACTCGTGAGCAGATGAAAGCGGCCATCCCTGGCCTGTCCGCCGTCTCCGCCGAACGCGGCCGCGATGAAATCATGAAAATCCTGGCCGGCCCTCAGCCGGATACCGCCCTGCGCGTCCTCGACATGCTCGGCGTCCTGCCGCATATCCTGCCCGAATTGGCCGCTATGAAAGGCGTCACCCAGTCGCCGCCGCACGTTCAGGATGTCTGGTCGCATACCCTTTCGGTGCTGCGCCACTTGGAAATCATTCTTGACCTGCTCGCCCCACAATACAACGAAGAAAAATCCAACGCTGATGTCTATAGCGGCCTGCTCGTCCTGAAACTCGGTCGTTTCCGCGCCCAACTGGCTGAGCACCTGGCCGAAAAACTCAACACCGACCGCCCTCTGCGCGGTCTGCTCTTCCTGGCCGCGCTCTATCACGATGCCGAAAAACCGGCCACCCGCAGCGTCGAAGAGAGCGGGCGCATCCGCTTCTTCACCCACGAAGACAAAGGCGCCGAAACCATCCTGCGCCGCGCCATCGCCCTGCGCCTGAGCAACGACGAAATGGACCGCCTGAAACTCATCGTCGCCAACCACATGCGCATCCATGCCCACGCGGACCGCTTGCGCAAAGGCCAGGCAATCAGCCGCAAAGCCATCTATCGCTTCTTTCGCGACACCGGCCCGGCCGGCGTCGACGTCATCCTGCACTCCCTGGCCGACGTGCGCGCCACCTACGAGACCACTTTGCCGCAAGAGCACTGGGTTGCCGAACTCGCCATCTGCCGCGCCCTGCTCGAAGCCTATTGGGAAACCCCCGAACAAGTCGTCCGTCCGCCGCAACTGCTCAACGGCGACGACTTGATGACCGAACTCAACCTGAAACCAGGCCGCCAAATCGGCCAAATCCTCGAAGCCATCCGCGAAGCGCAAGCCGAAGGCGAACTCTCCAGCCGCGAGGAATCTCTACTTTTCGCCCGCGACTGGCTCAATAACAAGGAGAGTAAAAAATGAACGTTACCCGCACCGGCTCCGGCCAACCGCTCGTCCTCCTGCACGGCTTCCCGCTCGATAGCACCACCTGGGAGCCGCTCCTGCCGCACCTGACCGACCACTTCGACATCATTTTGCCTGATTTGGCGGGATTGGGGCATTCTCCCCTTCCCCAGCCGGACTACCATTTAAGCGACATGGCCGCCGCCCTGGCCGACCTGCTGCGCGGACTCGGACTCCCCCGCGCCTACCTCGCCGGGCATTCGATGGGTGGATACGTCGCCCTGGCTTTTGCCCGCCAGTCCCCGGAAATGCTGCTCGGCCTCGGCCTCATCTCCACCCAGACCCTGCCCGATAACGCCGAGCGCCAGGCCGCTCGCCACCAGACCGCTGCCGAAGTCACCGAAAAAGGCCCCGGCGTGGTTGCGGACGCGATGGCCGCCAAACTTTCAGCGGACCCGACCCACGAGCCGCTCCTGCGCGAGACCATCCTGCGCCAGTCCGTTCCCGGCATCGTCAACGCCCTGAAAGCCATGGCTGCCCGCCACGACTCGTCTGACCTGCTGCCCGGCCTGACCTGCCCCGTCAGTATCGTCCACGGCCTGGAGGACGCCCTCATCCCGCCCGAGCGCGCCCGCGAAATGCAAGCCGCCCTCCCGAACGCTTTTCTCACCGAACTCCCCGGCGTCGGACACATGCCCATGCTCGAAGCCCCGGCGGAAACGGCACAAGCGTTGAGAAAACTTCTTTGATGATGTAAAACCCAGAACCCTATACGTAAAAATGGCTGTTCGGACGGCATAAAAACCGTCCGAACAGCCATTTTCGTGTTCATCTCCCGTAGGGGCGGGGAGGCATAAAACTCTCGTTACTTCTTCCCGCGATTCATCGCATCCATCACGGCCACTGCCGCAATCTGGACAATGTCATTGACCTCGTCACCGGTTTGCAGGACGTGGACGGGCGCGCCCATGCCGAGCAGGATGGGGCCAATCGCTTTGGCGTTGCCCAGGCGGGCCAGCAACTTATAGGCGATGTTCGCGCTTTCCAGCGAGGGGAAGACCAGCACGTTGGCGTCGCGTACTACACTAAACGGGAAACGTTCTTCGATGATGTCGGCCACGACAGCGGTATCGGCCTGCATTTCGCCATCCATGACAAAGTTGCAGCGTTTGCGGGTCAGTTCAACGGCTTTGCGGACTTTGTCCGAGAGCGGGTGCGGGGTTGAGCCGAAGTTCGAGAACGACAGGAAAGCCACGCGCGGTTCCAGTTCCAGTTTGCGGGCAAATTCAGCCGCCAGGCAGGCAATTTCGCTCAAGTCCTCGGCAGTCGGGTCAATGTTGACGGTCGCATCGGTGAACAGGAAGGTGCGCTCGCCGACAATCATGATATACACCCCGGCGGCCCTGGTTGTGCCGGGCGCAGTCTTGTGAATTTGCAGGGCCGGGCGGATGACTTCGGGGTATTCGTAGGTCAGGCCGGAGAGGAAAGCGTCGGCGTCGCCCATCTTGACCATCATCGGGCCGAGCACGTTCGGATTGTGAATCATCTTGTTGGCGTGGGCAAGCGTCAGCCCATTGCGCTGGCGAAGTTCGTAATAGGCCTGGCTGTATTGTTCAAGTTTCTCAAACTGATAGGGGTCAATCACTTTAGGGTTGAAGTGCAGGTTAAGATGTGTGATTTTTTCCTTGATAATCTCCTGGCGGCCAATCAGGATAGGCTGGGCAATACCCTCGTCCAGTACCTGGGCGGCGGCGCGGATGATTTTGGTCTCCTCGCCCTCGCCGAAGACCAGGCGTTTGGTCGCTTTGCTGGCGCGGGCCTTGTTCATGATGAAGTAGCGCACGCGCTGACCCTGTCCCTGGCGGAAGGCCAGTTGTTCGCGGTACTCGTCCAGGTCGATTTTCTTGCGGGCTGCGCCGGTTTCCATGGCGGCTTTGGCAACTGCCGGGGCCTCCCAGAGCAGGACGCGCGGGTCGAGCGGTTTCGGGATGATGTACTCATCGCTGAATTGCATGCTCTCGACGCCGTAAGCGCGCAGGACGGAATCCGGCACGTCTTCCTTGGTCAGTTTGTAGAGTGCCTGTGAGGCGGCAAACTTCATCTCCTCGTTGATGGCCTTGGCGCGGACATCCAGCGCGCCGCGGAAGATGAACGGGAATCCCAGCACGTTGTTGACCTGGTTGGGGTAATCCGAGCGGCCGGTGGCCACGATGGAATCGGGGCGGGCTTCCTTGGCCAGTTCGTACTTGATTTCGGGGTCGGGGTTGGCCATCGCAAAGATAATCGGGCGTTCGGCCATGGTCTTGACCATTTCGGGTTTGAGCACATCGGCCACCGAAAGCCCGTAGAAGACATCGGCCCCCTCGACGGCGTCCGCCAGGGTGCGGTGTCCCTTATCCTCGACTGCCAGGCGTTCCTTGTATTGGTTCATACCCTCGGCCCGGCCTTTGTAGACCACGCCCCTGGTATCGACCAACATGATGTTCTCGCGCTTCACCCCCCAGCGGACGGCCAGTTCGGCGCACGAAATGGCCGAAGCCCCCGCGCCTGAAATGACGATGCGGATTTCAGAGTGCTTCTTGCCGACAACCTCCAGGGCACTGGCCAGCCCCGCCGATGAAATGATGGCCGTGCCGTGCTGGTCATCGTGGAAGACCGGAATATCGAGCATTCCTTTCAGGGTCTCC
The DNA here is from genome assembly GCA_046484545.1 of Anaerolineales bacterium. Classification (GTDB taxonomy): domain Bacteria; phylum Chloroflexota; class Anaerolineae; order Anaerolineales; family Villigracilaceae; genus UBA8950. The sequence goes on along the minus strand of JAWOIR010000183.1, from coordinate 3,290 downwards.
TCGATGTAGAAGCATTCCGGGGCTTTGATGTCTTCGAGATTAATGCCGCCAAACGTGGGCGCGATGGCGGCAACGACTTTGATTAATTCTTCCGGGTCATGCGTATCGACTTCAATATCAAAAACATCTACATCGGCAAACTTCTTGAACAGCACCCCTTTGCCTTCCATTACCGGCTTACTGGCTAACGCGCCGCGGTCTCCCAACCCGAGGATGGCCGTGCCGTTGGAAATGACCGCCACCAGATTGCCTTTGGATGTGTACTCATAGGCCAAATCCAAATCTTTCTCGATTTCCAAAACGGGGTGTGCCACGCCCGGCGAATAGGCCAGGCTCAGGTCGCGCTGGGTATCCATCGGCTTGGTCGGCACAATTGCCACCTTGCCGGGCTTGCCATCCAGGTGATGGTACTCAAGCGCGTCTTCACGGGTGATTGAAATTTTTGGCATTGTTTGAGTCTCCTTTGGGAATTTTGGGAAAAAGCCTACCTTTATTATGGCACAAAATTTGTGCTTTGCGTCACAGGTTCTCTGATATTTGCCGTAAAGAAGGCCAAATTTTGGGTACGAGCACACGTGCTCATACCCAAAATTTGGGAGATTGTCACGGGAATTCTCAAAGAGCCACGTCACACTTTCTTTATGGCGCAGGCCAGTTGATTTTTACCGGCGTCGTATAGCCATATTTTTCGACCGTGTAAATCACCCCGCTTGAAGCCGCCGCGCAGCCGGGGCCGTCTTCTACCTCGTAAGAGGTGGTGTACTGGTTGGGGATGCCCGCCGTAAACCAGAGATAGGCTCCATTCTGGCAGACGAACATCTCCAGCAGATAGCCGCGGTCTTTGTCCTGGGTCATTTCCACCTGGCTCCAGCTGATGCGCACCTTTTTATTCCCCACGCGCTCGGCAACCACACTTTGCGGCGGCCCGTACACGCTGGCTTGCGGCAGGCGCAACTCGGTCAGCAGCACTGTCGTAATGTCGCCCTCCACATCCACCACCGAAGGCGCCACCCAGCAAAAATAATTCAACTTATCGAACTTGACATACAGCCACTGGCTGTACTGAAAGCGTCCGCGCACCGTGCCAATGTCCCCGGCATACAGGTCGGCGGCGTGCAGGTAGGCGGTCGAAGGTCCATAACGGCAATGCGCCTGCCTGTTGACCGTCACAACCGGGAAAGCAAAAGTCGCCGTCGGTGTAATCGTCGGCGTTTCGGTTTCGGTGGGGGTCAGGGTAATTGTCGGGGTGTGGGTGGATGTCGGGGATGGCGTTGGGGTAGCTGTTTCCGTCAAAGTGGCGGAAGCGGCCGGGGTGGCCGTATCTGTTTCGACGGGGCCCCGCGTCTCGCTCGCCGCCGGAGTCGGATTCGCGTTACCGGGCAGGGTACAGGCTGAGAGCAAAACCACCACAAGAAGGAGCATGGCCCGTTTCATCGGCGTTTACCTGCGCCCAAGAATTTCCAGCAGCAGGTCGGGGCGGTCGGTAATCATGCCATCCACGCCCCACTCGAGATACAGTTTCATCTGCTCCGGGTCGTTAATCGTCCACGGTTCCACCTTCAGGTTGCGGGCATGCGCCGCGCGCACGAAGCCGGGCGTCATCACGGTTATCCCGCTCGACTCCTTCGGCACCTGCAAACTGTGAAACTCCGGCGAAACCAGTCCGCCCAGCCAGACCTTGGTCAGCAGTACGAAAATCGTCGTCTCCTGGCGGGCCGAGGACGTGGCCACTTCCGGGCATTCGGCGCGGAACTCGGCCATGCGCTCGTCGTGGAAGGAGGCCACCAGTACGCGCTCCTGCATGTTGTACTTTCTGATTGTGGCACAGAACGGTTGTGCCATCGAGCGCTCGGTCTTCTTAATTTCAATCGTCATGCGCTGACCGGGGAAAGCCTGGAAAACTTCCTCCAGGGTTGGGACACTGATTCCCTGCCCGCGATGGGGATAGGTCGCACCCTCGTCGCGCGTCCAGCGGTAGGCCGCATCCAGGGACTTGATTTCGGCCAGGGTCATTTGCTCCACTTCGCCGCTGCCGTCGGTGGTGCGGTCGACGGTTTCGTCATGGATGATGACCAGCACGTTGTCGCTGGTGATGTGCAAGTCCATTTCGAGCACGTCCACGCCCAAATCGGCGGCGTTCTGGAAGGCGAACAGGGTGTTATCGGGCCACAGGTGGTTGCCGCCCTGGTGGGCGATGACCATCACTGCGGGCTGGTCGGTGTAGTAGGGGTGGTTCGGGGCCGGTTTGGCGAGCAGCATCCAGCCGGCCAGAACAATGCCGATTGCCAGAAATACGCTAAGGGAGATTCGCAAGATTTTATTTTTCATAAGTTTAAGATGTGTGTGGAGCGGGATTCTATCCCGCTTTTTTTCAGATGCAAGGCGGGATAGAATCCCGCCCCACTTTAATGAAAAGCCTCCAGGAAGGCGCAGACGTTCAGGCCGAGGGCTTCGTTGTTGTAGCCGCCTTCCATGACAATCAGCGTCGGAAGTTTTAACCCGGATATAACAACTCCGATTTGGCGGATGCCCTCACGCGTGATTCGGATTTGGCCAAGTGGGTCTTCGCCGTAGATGTCCATGCCTGCTGAAATGACCAGGGACGAAGGACGGAAGGCCGAGACGCGTTCGAGGGCTTTTTCTAGGATTGCCAGGTAGGTTTTGTCGTCTGTGCCGAGTGGCAGCGGGTAGTTCTGGTGGAATCCCAGTCCTTCGCCTGCACCGGTCTGCTCGGCGTATCCGCTGTAGTAGGGGTACTCGAAATCGGGGTCGGCGTGGATGGAGAGGGTCAGCACGTCGGCGCGTTGGTAGAAGATGTCTTGCGTGCCGTTGCCGGCGTGGTAGTCGATGTCGAGGATGGCGACCCGGCCAAATTGGGTCAGCCAGTGGGCGGCGATGGCGGCGTTGTTGAGGTAACAGTACCCGGCGCAGTTGGCGTGCCCGGCGTGGTGGCCGGGAGGGCGGCATAATGCGAAAACCGACGAAGGACGAAGGACGAAAGACGAAGATGTGACCTCGGTCGTTGGTCTTTTGTCCTTCGTCAGCTCTTTCGCTCCACTCAACGCGCAATGGGCAGAGGCGATAGCGGCGGGGTAGGTTCCGGCGACGATGGGGGCGGAGAGGTCGGTCATGTAGTACCCGGCGCGGCCCAACAGGGTCGTGGGGACGTGTCCGCGTGGGCCGGGCGGGGGAAAGGTAGCCGGTCGGTTCGGCCATCCACTCGTCGAAGGCTGTCCGCAGGAAGTCGACGTAGGCCGGGTCGTGGACATCCCGAATCGGTTCGAGGCCAA
>JAWOIR010000147.1:0-4061 GCA_046484545.1 Anaerolineales bacterium | reverse complement strand
CACGCGCCCATCGAGACGACGTATTTCGGCTCGGCCATTTGGTTGTACAGGCGCACGATGGCCGGCAGCATTTTCTTGGTCACGGTTCCGGCGATAATCATCACATCACACTGGCGCGGGCTGGGTCGCATGACTTCCATGCCGAAACGGGCCATGTCGTAGCGCGAGGCTTGCCCGGCAATCATCTCGATGGCGCAGCAGGCCAGGCCGAACATCATCGGCCAAATTGATGAGCGCCGTCCGAAGTTGTAAATTCGGTCGAGCGTGGTGATGGATACACTATTTTGCAGTTCTTCGGGAATATCGTATCCGGGTGAATTGAGTTCATTGGGTGTCATTAAGCGTCTCCTCGAACCAATCTTGGTAGATGGCAGACAAAATTTCATCGTTGACCAGGGCCGGGTCGTCCTGGAAATCTTCCAGCGCCAGTGTCCAGCGGAGAACGTCTCCGAGTGAAACGTTTTCCAAGTTCACTTGTGGGTGCTTGCTTTTCAATGCCAGCGCAATGGCAAAAGTGGATTCCCAGTTGAGCGGATTGGTCATGTGATTGAAGAGATTATATCGTTTAGGCTGGGCAGGGTCAACGTATTTATGATAATATATATTTGCGTAATTCAAGAGATGAAAAATACATGACAAATGTCACATGCCAAAAACGACTTCACGCCAAAAAATCCTGAACTATTTGCGCAAGCAGGCCACCGCCACGCCAATTGAACTTGCCAAGGCCCTGCGTACCACGCCTGCCAATATGCGTCACCATCTCACGCGCCTGCTGGACGACGGGCTGGTGGAGGTGGGCGGACGGCGCATGGAAGCCGCGCGCGGACGCCCGCAAGTGGTCTACCGTTTGAGCCGCCTGGCGTTGGGCGATAACTTGTCAGCGCTCAGCGCGGCGCTGTTGGCGGAGTTTGTCGATGGATTGCCTGAATCCCAGCAAAACGTGCTGCTGGAGCGCCTGGCCGGACAGATGTCCGCCGGGCAATCTGCCGAAGCAGGGACTCACATCACCCGCAGGCTGGCGGCTGCCGTCGAAGCCCTGAATCGGATGCACTACCAGGCCCACTGGGAGGCCCATGCAACCGGGCCGCGCCTGATTTTGGCGCAATGCCCGTATGCCGCCATTATCGAGTCGCACCCGGCCTTGTGCCGCATGGATAAGACCCTGCTGGAAGGCTATCTTGCCAATCCTGTGGAGCAACTCGCCAAATTGGAGCCAACCGAGCGTGGTTTGCCGGTCTGTGTGTTTGGGCTGCGTTGATTGGGAAGGTCAATCACCCAAAAGTCTGATTGCATTTCGTTGTTTTGTGTATACAATAGTTTTCTGTATTGTGGCCTTGCCCGCAAACGCCGTTTACCTTCAAAGGGAAATACTCCCTGGTTTACTGTGGACAAGGCGTCGTTCACTTCTCGGAGGAGGATTCTCATGTTTCGTTCCGCCCGTTTTTTGCTCCCTGTTTTCGTCTTGCTGCTTGCCTCACTGGCCTGCCAGGCTGTGACTGGCGGAGGTGACGCCCCTGTTGCGCCCGAGTCGCCTGTTGAACAGTTCCAGCCTGAACCGACTGAAGCGGTGGCCGAGCAGCCTGCCCCGGCTCAAGAATATGATGAGCCAGCCGCCCCTGCCGCCGGGCTTAGCATTGAGACCGAATTCCCCTTCCCGGCTGATTCCCATACTTGTATGGATTTGGGCAGCAACGGGGTCATGTGTCAGAGCGGGGAATCTTTGAAAGATGTCGCGGCGTTCTACCGCGCAGAATTTAAGGCCAAAGGATACACCGAACGCGAACTTCTGACGGTCGAGAGCGATGCGGTCATCAGCCTGGTATTTGACGGCCATGAAAGCGGTCAGGCGATTGTCTTGCAGTGTGTTGACCTGGGCACCGGCTCAACCAGCATCACCCTGCGTTTTGAAGATGTTTAGGCTGTAAAGTTCGTAGAATCAAAAACAGGAGCCGCGTGGCTCCTGTTTTTGATTTCAGGGCTTGGCAAATTCCACCACTTCGATATCCGCTTTTTGCAGGAAGGCTAGCGCGTTTTCGTCGGTGCGGTAGGATTCGCCATAGACGATTCGGGCGATTCCGGCGTTGATTAAGACTTTGGTACAGTTGATACACGGGAAATGAGTCACGTAGCAGGTCGCATCCCTGGTCGAGACGCCGTGCAGGGCAGCCTGGATGATGGCGTTCGTTTCGGCATGAATGGTGCGGACGCAGTGACCCTCGACCATCAGGTGGCCAGATTCGTCGCAATGTTCCAGCCCGGCCGGCGAGCCGTTGAATCCGCTGGTCAGGATGCGTTTGTCGCGGACTAGCAGGCAGCCGACAAACGCCCGGTCACAGGTGGAGCGTTCGGAGACGGCGGCGGCGATTTTCATGAAGTACGAATCCCAATCGGGGCGCATGGGCGAATTCTCCTTGTGGTTAAGAGTGCCACCATTTTAGCACGCGCAGGGCGCGCAAGGTGTTCCAGTGGCTGGGTTTGCCGGTTTCTTCCATGTGAAAATAGACCAGCCCAGGCCAGGGGGCGTTGAGCGGCCAGGTTCCGTCCGGGTTTTGTTTGGCGCGCAGAAGTTGGATGGCGTCGTCCATGCGCTCGTCTTTGGGGGCGTCAATGCCTTGGAAGTAGTCGAGGGCGCGGATGAAGTCGTAGCGCCAGCGCGGCGGGAAGTGCATCAGGGTCATTTTGGTGTCGAATATTTCGCCGGTGCGGTGCGATTTGTACAGGTGGTGTTGCAGGAGAAATTCGTGGGCTTTGGCGCGGGCCGCTTTAACGGCGGGCATGTTTTCGGGGTAGTGCGCTCGGTACTCGTCCAGCCCTTCGAGCACTGAAATCGTGGTGTGGAAAGAGGCGTGAGTCGCGCCTTTAATCCGCTCACAATTCCAGCCGCCGTCGGGCATTTGTTCGTTCAGAAGGAATTCGAAAACACTGTGGATGCGCTCATCTGGGTAGCCGAAGTAGGCGAGCAGGGCCAGGAACATGCCGTTGATGCAGGTTTCGCTGTGACGGTGGCTTTTCCACAGGTTGATGCCGCCATCCTGCTCCAGCCCGTGCGAGAAGAATTTTTCGCAGCCGCGCAGGGCTTGCGGATGTTCGGGCGGCAGACCAAGATGACGAAGGGTCAGCAGGGTGTAAGTAGTGCTTTTCCACTTTGGCGAATAAATGCCCCGTCCCCAATTGCCGTCTTCATCCTGCTTGGCGAGCAGGCGTGCGCCCCAGCCTTGCTGCGTGACCAGGGCGCGCTCGCTTTCATAGACAGGGGCCGGCTCGTCGCACAGGTCGCGCAAAACCTGCCAGCGGATTGCGGAATCTGCTTCCAAAAGCCATCGGATGGTTTTTGATGTGGTTTGCATGGCATCATTATACAAAATTTGACTTGTTTTTGGAGACAACTCACGGCAAATAGCAGAGAACCAAGAACCCTTGACCCCAAACGGGGTTGTAATAGCCAGCAAGAATGTGAAAGAGCCAAGGAGAATTAAAATGACAGAAAATACCCAACCTGTACTGCCCTCGTTTTACGAGAGGCCCAATGTGGAAAGCAAAGTCTTGCCCATCGCTCAGGGCATTAAAATCGGTATCGAGCGCGTTGTCAATAAATCTCTCGGATTGGGCGGCGCGTATGGCGGCTGGGGCGATAGTTACGACAACCTGACTCTGCCCGGTTTTGTTGGCAACCGCCTGGGCGAAGAACTGCCGGATGATGAGGTGATGAACCTGGGCGAACTGGGATTTCATCATCGTATGCACATCCCGGATTTGAGCGAAGCCGACCATATCGAATTGGAAGTGGAAGTCGGCGCGCGTCTTGTCCGGGCCGCTTCGGAAGCCAACGGCTGGAACCCCGCGGAGGTGGACGGCCTGCTGGTTGGCATGAGCGCCCCGGTGTCGAACGATTACGTCGCCCAGATTGCCCGTCGGGCTGGGATGCGCGAGGACGCGCTCAAGGTCAGCGTGCACAAGGCCTGTGACGGCTCGATGGGCGCGCTCAACCTGGCAATTAATCCCGATTTAGCCATCCCTGGCGGAATTAACGTTGCCGAAGAACTGGCCGGGAAGAAAGT
>JAWOIR010000136.1:0-4335 GCA_046484545.1 Anaerolineales bacterium | reverse complement strand
AGTTGCTGGCGCTGTCCGTTCTGGACATTGAGTTGCTGGGCGAGTTGTCCGGCCTCGAACAGGTCGGTGGTGGTGAGTAGTTTGTAGGAGGCCAGCGCGGAATCGAGCCGCCCAGAGGCGTTCAGGCGCGGGCCGAGACCAAAGCCGATGTTGATAGCGGTTACTTTTGCCAGTGAAATATCCGAGACGGCTGCCAGCGAGAGCAATCCCTGGCGGGCCGAGTTGCGCATCTGACGCAATCCGCCGCGCACCAGGTGACGGTTTTCGCCGGTCAGCGGGGCCAGGTCGGCGACGGTGCCGAGGGCGACCAGGTCTAATAAGGTTGAAAGTTGAAGGTTAGAAGGTTGAAGATTGATTGAAGGTCGAGTGGCGTGGGCGTTTTCCCCGCGCGTATCGAGACCGGATAGAGTCTGATGCAGGGCCTGGGCGATTTTGTAGGCGATGCCGACCCCGGCCAGGTATTTTTCAGGGTATTCGTCGCCGGGCTGTTTGGGGTTGATGACGGCCAGGGCTTGCGGAATCTCACCAGAAGGTTCGTGGTGGTCGCTGATGATGAGGTCAAGGCCGATAGTTTTTGCGTGGTCGGCCTCGGCAGGGGAGCGAATCCCGCAGTCTACGCTGATGACCAGGGAAACGCCCTCGTTTTTGAGCGTGTCGAGGGCATCGGTGTTGAGTCCATATCCTTCATCAAAGCGGTTGGGAATGTATTCGCGCGCGTTTCCGCCCAGGGCGCGCAGGGCTTGTACCAACAGGGCGGTGGAGGTGACTCCATCGACATCGTAATCGCCATAAATGCCGATTTGTTCGCCTGTTTCGATTGCGCGCTGGATGCGTTCGACCGCCTTGTGCATGTCTTTCATCAGGAAGGGGTCGTCGTCGAAAGTCAGTTGGGCGCGCAGGAAATATTCAGCGTCCTGGCGGGTGCTGATACCGCGATTGAACAGGATTTGGCGCAGGGGTGGGGCCAGGTGCGCGAGTTCGGCGCTGGCCTGGGCTGTCAGGGGAGATTGGATTATCCAGCGTTTGCTATGGGTCATGCCCGCGAGTATATCATGCCCGAATGGGTATATCCTGTCTGGATGGGACTATTGTATAATTGAAAAAACGTTCAGGAGGCTTCATGTATACATTGTTGGCAGACGAGAAAACGACCCCGGTAATGGTTTACGGGCGGGACAAATTGATTCGCGGCGAAGTGGTTACCAAGGAGAGCATTCTGGTCAGCGGCTGGCTGCGCACCCAGGGCGCGCCGACGTATATACACATCCTGAAAGCAAATGTGCTTACTTTTAGCGGCAGCACGCTGAAGGTTAATGACTTCGATGAGATTTACTTTCCGACGGCTGAATGCCTGGCTTTTCACCTGACCCCTCCACAAAAAGACCCGTTGGATTATGAGTTGGATGAGAAAAATCGGCAGATGGTGCCGACGACCGTGATGGTGGGCTCGTTCTTGTTGCAGGGCCAGTTGCGCGTTTCGGCCATGACCGATATGCCGACCACGATGGAGGGCAATCGCATGGCCTGGCTTTCTCTCTACGAAATTTCTATTACCAATCCGGGCCTGCCTCAGATGCGTCTGAGTGTGCCGATGGGGTTGATTAATGCCACGAAGGTTACTTTTGGACTTGGGCATCAAGGGACATGAGGGCCCGAACTTCAACCAACCAGACCCTTACCTGTCCACAGTGCGGCGGGACGATGGAGGTCTATTTTGTCTGGCATGACCGCCGGGCGCAGTGTCAGTATTGCCGCGTGCATATTGACCTGCCCGACCTCGACCCACCCGCGCTGGCTGGGCCATCTTCCGCTGTCGCGGCTGTTGGCGTGCCCGATGACAAACTTGCCAAGATTAGCCTGATTGTTGCAGTGGTGGGCCTGACAGGCATTTTTCCAATCGTTCTTTCTGTCGTCGCGCTCTACCTGGCGAACAAAGCCAAGCAGCAGATTGCCGAGCAGCCACAGGTTTATGGTGGTGAACAACTGACTCGCATTGCCACTATTCTCGGCTGGGTGGGAATCGGTTTGCATGTCTTTTTCTTGTGCTTGGGCTTGTTACTCAATGTGCTTCAGATGATATTTGCGCTTATTCAGTCATCTGGATGATATTTAACGTAAAACGGAAATTTGATATTCATGCCTGCGAAACAGGCATGAATATCAAATTTCCGCCTCTCCTCGTCAAGCGGCGATAGTAAGTTTTGCGAAATTCATTCCTGCCCGTTCAGCAAAAACCTTACCATAATCCCCAGCCCAAGCGTGCCGAACAGGGCCAGGCTGACTATCCAGCCGAAGGACAGGGAGAGTTGCCAGTTGAAGCCGAGTATGCCCATAATTAGGCCGACAAACAAGACCAGCCCCAGGCGGATGTAGTGCTGGCGAACCCGACTGGATTGTTCACTTTCATGTTCCCCCAATTTTTGTAAAAGGCTGTGCAAATCGGCCAGGTCGTATCCGGCCAGGACAAGCAGCACTGACGAGAGCAACAGGTAGAAATTCAGTTGCACCCCTGTCCCGTCGATACTGGCAAACCCGCCCAGGATGGCGAACGCGCCAATCATGCCAAAACCCAGCGCGGCGGATTTCGCGTTTTGACGATGAAACCAGTATGCCCACAGGCCGGCCGTCAGTGCCAGGGCCAGGGCGTGCAGGAAAAGTCCGGCCAGGGTCAGGGCCAGGGCCAGGAGAACGGCGGCAACTGCCGTCAGCGTGAAGGAGAGAGCGCGGATGCTCATCTGCCGCCTCGAAGGGGGGCCTGGCGGCGTTCCAACTCATGGCGGGCGACCTGCTCGAAGGGCAGGGAAACGTCCCAGTTGACGATGTGTACCCCAAGTCCACGCAAGCGATTTTGGAAGATTTGGCGCTGCAAGCGGACAATGCGCAAGGCCAACGCTAAACTTTCGGTAACTTCCTCCTGCGCGGCCTCGAAGGCAATCGGGTCGGGGCTGAGAATCATGACGGCGTATCCGCGCGAGCGCAGGTCAGCGATGACGTTGAAGTCCTCGGTCATCATCGGGCTGATGAAAACCAGTTGCGAGTGGAAGGGGAAGCGTTTGGGTGATATTTTCAGTTCGGCGGCTGTGTAGGTGTCGCCGGGTTCGAGACCGGAAAGGTTGTTCAGGATTTTTTCTCCCTGGATTTTTCCGTAGCCGGGCATGGTCCACTGAATGCGCTTGCCGTAGAAAAGCATGCCGACCCGGTTTCCAGCGGAGAGAAAGGCGTTCGAGAGTGCGGCGGCGGCCATGACGGAGTACTCAAAAATGGAGTGCTCGCCGACCTGGTGGGCGCTGCGGCGTCCATCCAGGATGATGCCAACGTCTACAACCCGTTCCTGCTCGAACTGGTTGGTGAAAAGCCCGTCGTGTCGGGCCGCGAGCCGCCAGTTGATGCTGCGCGAGGAGTCGCCGCTCTGGTAATCGCGCACGTCGAAAAAGTCGAGGCCGGGGCCGCCCTGGTTGGCGGGAATCGACCCGGCAAAGATGCGCGTGCGGCGCGGACGAATGGCGATGCGGCGCAGGCGCAAGACGGGCGGGACGACGAATAACTGTCCGTCGGTGTTCAGGGTTTTGGAAACGGAAAGCAGCCCAAAGTGTTCGAGCGCGGTCACGTCCACCTGATGAAGCATGTAATAGCCGCGTTTGCCGGTCAGGTGATAGGTCCAGGTGTGGGTCTGGCCGGCGGGCAGGCGGAGCAGTTGGCGGTGCGTGCCTTGCGTCACTTGCAGGCCGGGGGGCAGCAGGTCGGTCACAATTACTTCTTCCAAATCCGGCCCGTGATTGGTGATGGACAATGTCACCTGCATGCTTTCGCCGAGGGCGATGCGCCAGGTGCTCATTGCGCGGGTGACGGTCAGGTTGAGCTCGTCGGGGGCTTTCCACAGGCCGACGAGCAGGTAGACGCCCAGCGGCAGGGCCAGGAGCAGCAGACGCGATTCTTCGGCCATCAGCCCGGCGAGGACGAAGGCAAAGGCGAAGGCGGAGACCAAAAAGGCGCGATTCATCAGGCTTGTTTCAGTACCGGTACGCGCACGCGCGCGATGATTTCATCGACCACTTTATCGGCAACCTGGCTGGTGAGCCAGAATTCAGGCTGCAGGACGATGCGATGCGAGAGCACCGGGCGGGCGAAGTTTTTGATGTCGTCGGGCAGGACGAAATCGCGGCCTTGCAGGGCGGCGTAGGCGCGCGCCATGCGCAGGAAGGCCAGCGAGCCGCGCGGACTGGCGCCGACGGCAGCGCGACGGTCGGCGCGGGTGGCCTGCACGATTTGGGCGATGTACCCGACCAGGTCCGGGTCGATGTGGACGCTTTCGACGGCCTGGCACATCTCCAGCAG
>JAWOIR010000036.1:0-3648 GCA_046484545.1 Anaerolineales bacterium | reverse complement strand
GGTCAACTACATGCGCGCGCTCGAACCTGCCCCGGCGGAGGAAACGCCATGAAAGACCAGACCAATAATATTATTTTCATCACGATGTTTGGGCTGCCGGTGGTGGTGCTTGTCTTCATCTTCGGCCTGTATGCACTCAGTTGCATCCCGACCAATACCTGCTCCGGCGTCCCCCGGCCTGTCACCACCCCTATCCCGACCCTGATTGCGGCCACCATGCCCGCCCCCAAAGTTGGCGCGGAGGCTGGCCCATTGGTCGTCAAATGTCAGATTGCCGCGGTTGACCTGATTGGGGTCTGGGTGGAAGCCGGGTATCCCGAAACCGATTCCTTCCAGTTCACCGACATCCAGGGCCAAACCTGTTCCGCCACCTACAGTGCCGACATCCAACGCCTGTTCAGTGAGGCCAATCTGTGGTTTAACGGCGCGGCGGCCTGCACCACCTGTCACTACGCCGACCTGGAAAAGGCAGTCAATAACCTCGACATGAGCAGTTATGCAGGAGTCATCGCCGGCTCGCAGCGCAAAGACGGCGCGCCAACCGGCGTGGACATCCTGGCTGGCGGCGACTGGGAAAATTCCCTGCTTTACCAGATGGTCTATGCTCCCGAAGGCCAATCCATCATCGGGCGCCAGGTCATGCCGCTCGGGCGCCCCGCTACCGTCCCCGCCGAAGGCCCGGTCATCTTTGCTGGTACGCCGTTGGAAGTAAATGGGGAATAAGTTGGAAGGTTAGAAGGTAAAAAAGGGAGTTCCCCGGTTTAGGTTGGGGAACTCCCTTTTTATTCTCATCCCCCTTTCTCTTTTTTTATGGTTCTCTGAGATTTGCCGTAAAGAAGGCCGTATTTTGGGGTGTGAGCGCGCCGCAAACGCGCGCACTTACACCCCAAAATACGGGAACTTATCGCGGGAATTCTCAAAGAGCCTTTTTAATTTCCAATCCCAACCCTCCAACCGGGTAAAATAAGGCCCATGCCAAAACAAAAATTCTACGTCGTCTGGAAGGGACGCAAAACGGGTGTTTTCGAGAAGTGGGACGAGTGCGCCGCCCAGGTGAGCGGATTCCCCGGCGCGGAGTACAAATCCTTCGCCAGCCGGGCCGCCGCTGAAGCGGCTTTCCGCGCCCAATACGAAGACTACAAGGGCAAACCGTTCGCATCCCAGGGCTGGCTGTTTGCGCCGACCAAACCCCTCCTGCCCTCGTTGTGTGTCGATGCGGCTTGCAGCGGGTCACCCGGCCCGGTCGAATATCGCGGCGTCGAAACAGAATCGGGTCGTGAAATCTTCCGCCTTGGGCCGTATCAAGATGGAACCAATAACATCGGCGAGTTCCTGGCCCTCGTCCACGCCCTGGCCTGGATGGAGGCGAACGCCCAATCCATGCCCATCTATTCGGACAGCGAGACTGCCCTGTCCTGGCTGCGCGCCAGACACTGCCGCACCAAATTAGAGCGAACACAAAGAAATGAGCCGCTATTCCAATTAATTGAACGTGCCGAAACCTGGCTGGCCGAACACGAACTGCGAGTCAAACTGCTCAAATGGGACACGAACGCCTGGGGAGAAATCCCGGCAGATTTTGGGAGGAAATAGTTGAAGAAACTCATCTTGTTTCTGTTCCTGGCTTTCCTGGCGCTGATTATCTTTTGGGTCAACACCAACACCATGCCGACCATCGTGCGCGACATTTATCGTTTCCCGCTCGGCGATAAAATCGGCCACTTCGTCATTTACGGCACCCTTGCTTATCTGCTGACCTGGGCCATGCCCTTTCGCCGCATCTCGTTGGGACGCTTCTCCCTGCCGCTGGGCATCGTTATTGCAATAATGGTTGCCAGCCTCGAAGAATTCAGCCAGATTTTCATCATCCGCCGCAATGCGGATATGCTCGATCTGCTGGCGGGATACCTCGGCATCTACGCCTCGACCTGGATTCCGTGCGTGTCAGTAGGACAAATTGACAATTTGTCCCACACGAAAAAGGACTCCCCATGAACACAGCCTTACTGCTCATCGACATCCAAAAAGACTACTTCCCCGGCGGCAAAATGGAACTGGCTGAGCCGCTGGCCGCCGCCCAAAAGGCCTACGCGCTGCTGCAATGCTTCCGTGAGCATGGCGGGCATCACGTTCACATCCAGCATATCTCGAAGAACCCAAGCGCCACCTTTTTCATCCCCGGCGAGCGCGGCACCGACATTCATGACAGCGTGGCCCACTTCGAGGGTGAGCCGATTGTTTACAAGCACTACCCCAATTCTTTCCGCGAAACCAACTTGCTTGAAACGCTGCAAAGCTGGGAGATAAAACGCCTGGTCGTTTGCGGGATGATGACCCACATGTGTGTCGATGCCACCGTCCGCGCCGCCGCCGACCTGGGCTTCGAGGTCATCCTGGTCTCCGACGCCTGCGCCACCCGTGACCTGGAATTTGAGGGCGTCCACGTCCCCGCCGCCCAGGTGCAGGCCGCCTTCCTGGCCGCGCTGCGCTCGTATGCCCACGTCCTGACCATCGAACAGACCATCAGCCGCCTAGCATCTGAACAAACTTTTTGATAAAGGATTTCCTGTCACTTGACCACCCCCTTCAGTTATCTCTCTCCAAAAACCGAAGTCCGCACCGCACCTGAGAAGGGCGGATTTGCCGTCTTCGCGCGCCAACCGCTCGAAAAAGACGAACTCATCTGTGTCTGGACAGGCCGGGCGATAACGTATGCAGAAATGCTGGCCCTCTCCGGCGCGGACAAAAGCCACACCATCCAGGTGGATGAAGGCGTTTACCTGGCTCCGCTCACCCCGCAGGTCGAACCCGCCGACTGCATCAACCATTCCTGCGACCCCAACACCGGCATTCGCGGACAAATTTCGCTGGTCGCCATGCGTCCGATTCAGGCCGACGAGGAAATCACCTTCGACTACGCCATGGCTGACAGCACCCCCTTCGACGAATTCTCCTGCTCCTGCGGCGCCCCCACCTGTCGCGGCCAGGTCACCGGCAACGACTGGCAGCGGCCTGAATTGTGGGAGCGCTATCAAGGCTATTTTTCGGCATATTTGGAGAGAAGAATTGAGTTGATGCGTGGATAATAAAACCATCGCCATCATCGGAGGCGGCCCGGCGGGATTGATGGCCGCCGAAAGGCTGGCCCGGCCCGGAATCGAAGTCCACGTTTACGAGGCTATGCCCTCGCTCGGACGCAAATTCCTGCGCGCCGGGGTCGGCGGGTTGAACATCACCCACTCCGAGCCGCTGGATGCCTTCATCGCGCGTTACAGCCAGCCCGAACGCCTCGCCCCGCTGATTCGCGCCTTCGGCCCGGCCCAGGTGATTGAATGGCTGAACGAACTCGGATTCGAGACCTTCACCGGCACCTCCGGGCGGGTCTTCCCGGTTGGCATGAAGTCCTCGCCAATTTTGCGCGCCTGGCTCAAACGGCTAGACGAGGCCGGGGTGGCGATTCATACCAATCACAGGTGGACAGGCATCATTTCAGGTGAGCGCAAGGCGTATCGAGACCCATTGGCTCTCAACTTTGACACTCCTGACGGCACAAAAACCATCCAACCCGACGCCGCCCTGCTGGCCCTCGGCGGTGGCAGTTGGCCAAAACTGGGCTCGACCGGCGGCTGGATTCCGATTCTCGAAGCG
>JAWOIR010000462.1:0-3388 GCA_046484545.1 Anaerolineales bacterium | reverse complement strand
AGGAGACCTCGCCCAGTGCGTGCAGGCCGCCGTTGCCATCCGGGAAGGTGACACCCAGTTGATGCGTGGTCAGGATTGCGTCGCTCATGGGTTAGGGGATGAACTGGTTGGTGAAGGCGGCGTCCAGATCGAGGGGCGCGGCATACATGCCCATCTTTACCAGAACTTCCTGCATTTTTTCCCAGGCTTGCGGGTCGCTGTAACCGAGGCGGTCAGCGCGCCAGATTTCGATGGAGGTGGCGAGTACCTGTTTCTGGGCTTCCTGGTCGGCTTCGCGCAGGTTTTCGACGTACTCGAAGCAAATTTCGTAGGCGGCCTCCGGGTCGTTGATGGTGTCGCGGATGCCTTTGAGCATGGCCTCGACGAAAGCGCGCACCATTTCGGGGTTTTCGGCAATCGTCTTCTCGTTGGTCACCAGGCCATTGGAGGCCAGTTGGACATAGTCGGATGTGCGCCATTCGTCCACTTCGTAGCCCTGGGCGCGCAGCACAACCGGCTCATTGGCGGTGTAGCCAACGATGATATCCACCTGGTCGGCCAGCAGCACCTCGACCTGGTTGAATCCAATCGATTCGAGTTGAACTTCGCTTTCCGCAATGCCGACTTCATACAGCAGCGCCAGCAGGCCGATGTAGTTCGCGCCAAATAATCCCGGCAGGCCGATTTTACGGTTGCGGAAATCATCCGGGCCTTCGATGCCCGTGCTGGATTTTGCCACCAGCGAAATGGGATACTCCTGGAACCAGCCGAGGGCATACACCACCGGCAATCCCTGCGAACGGGCCAGCAGGACTTGCTCGCCGGATGCCAGGGTGAACGGGAGTTGTCCCGCGCCGACCAGGGCAATGCCATCGGTTTCGTACGAGTAATCGAACTCGACCTCGAAACCGGCCTCGGCAAAATAGCCTTTGGATGCGGCGACATACAGGGGCGCATACTGCACGTTGGGGATGAACCCCATCGGCAGGCGAATCTTCGTCAGGGAAGTTGCGGCGGGAGATTCGGACGGGTCTGCCTGGGGCGCGCAGGCCGCCAATAACAGGGCAAAAATGATGAGGGGAAACAGAATGCGTTGTAACATGGAATTAAACTCCTTTTATTTGATATTTACTCATCCATTGGCTTTTTGCCTGCTTCGCCGGGGGCTGAAGCCCACCGGCTGTAAGCAACGTCGGATAAATCCGACTTCAATCCGCAAAATTGGCTGTGAAAAGCCCTGTTTACAGGGCGTTGCTTTTTAGCCGGGGGATTTATCTCCCGGCTAAGCCGGGTGGGTGAGCAGTTACTTTATTTCAATGATTGATGTCCTGCCAGGCCAGTAAACGCTTTTCAAGCAGCAGCACCAATCCGTACAGGCTGAGCGCCAGGGCGACCAGCGTGAAAATGGCGACAAAAACCAGGGCGGTGTCGTACTGTCCGCGCCCGACGTTGATGAGAAATCCCAGCCCCCGGTCTGCACCGACGAATTCGCCGACCACCGCGCCGATGACCGAGAGCGTCGCGCCGATGCGCAATCCGCCCAGGAAGACGGGCAGTGCCGCCGGGACTTCGAGTGTCCATAACATTTGCCAGCGCGAGGCGTGCAGGGAGCGCATCAGCTCATTAAGCGCGCGCGGCACGGCCCGAATGCCGACAATCGTATTGACCAGCACCGGGAAGAAAACAATCAGGGCGCAAATCAGCACCTTTGAGAAAATACCAGACCCAAACCAGATGACCAACAACGGCGCAATGGCGATAATCGGCACGGCCTGGCTGGCAACCAGAAAGGGCGAGAGAATGCGCTCGAACAGGCGCGATTTGGCAATGACATACCCAAACCCGACCGCCAGACTCGCCCCGGAGAGCAGGCCAAGCACCACCTCCAGCAATGTGACCAGGCTATGACGGGCCAGACTGCCATCTGCAACGGCGCGCAGGAAGCGGTCAAAGACCTGCGCCGGCGAGGGCAGGATGAAAGCGGGCAGGCTGCCATAGCGGGTGAAAGAGTCCCAGGCCAGCAACGCGAGCAGGCTGACGAGCGGCATCACCCACCAGTAACTTTTGTGGGGTTGCGCCGCCTTGGCCGGTTTTTGGCTGTTCTGTAGTTTTTGCATCAAGTTCAGTTCCATAAAATGGCTCTTTTAGAATTCCCGTGATAAGTTCCCGTATACCCCAAAATACGGCCTTCTTTATGGCGAATCGCAGAGAACCCATAAAATGAAAATCCGAAAGAAACGAAATGTTCTTTCGGGGCAGGAATACAGGCTGACGGAATCTGTCCACTAACAAAAAGCCCGAAAACAAAATACGTTTTCGGGGCGTGTAGCAAAACAGACCCTGTCGGGCCTGCAACCTTCTTTTATCCGGACTGTACCGTCGGCCCCGGAATTTCACCGAGTCATGCCTTTGCCCTTCCAGGAAGAAGGGTTAGGCTCGTGGGCTTTACCACCGATCGGGAATTCGCTCGCGCTGTTTGCGCAGGCGTCACCCTGCCCCGAAGGTTGAATTGTAGATTGTGATGATTATAACAAAATTTCAAAGAAAGTGCAGGGTAGCCGTGCCACCCTGCACTTTTTCTGTGTGCCGATTAGGCCTGGACGATGCAATCGACCGGGCAAACCGCGACACACTGCGGTTCATCGAAATAGCCTTCGCATTCCACACATTTGCCGGGGTCGATGACATAAATGTCACCTTCGCTAATGGCTTCAGTGGGGCATTCGGGCAGGCAAGCGCCGCAAGCGATGCAGTCGTCTTGGATTTTCATTGCCATAAGATACGCTCCTGTATTGGGGTGGATAAAGTTTCACTACTGCTTATACTTGGGTTGGAGTTGCGTGTCAAATGACAAATTTCACTAATTTCGTGTTTTTTGTCATGTGTCTGGTATGCGGGGGCTTATCACGGGAACTCTCAAAGAGCCGATAATTGCTAGCATTTTCTCATGCTATAATGGAGACAGTTAATCCATTTTGGGGATGACTGGCTTCGACAGGGGAGGCTGGCCCTGGAATGCGAGCCGAGAGGCGCCGACCTCGATAACTCAGCGCAAAAAATCAAGTGCCAACCGCACTTCCTACGCCGCTATGCCCCTCGCTGCCTAATCCGCAGTAGAGAACTAACCGGTCCGTCCCTAATCGGACGGCGTTCACCGTTCCCGTTCCCCTCCCGGAGAGCGAGTGGGCGTCAAAAAGGTGGGGTGCCGCGCCCGACGGTCATGCACGGCGCGAAAGAGGGCCTTCGGGCCTGAGTGAATGGTCGCAGGTGGTTTTGCCGATAGTGCAGCCTGTGACGACAAACGTCAATCGGCTACGCTCGTAGATTTCTGGACGCCGAATCTTTTGGACGCGGGTTCGATTCCCGCCATCTCCACACCGTGAAAGCGCACTCGCAAGGGTGCGCTTTT
>JAWOIR010000385.1:0-3466 GCA_046484545.1 Anaerolineales bacterium | reverse complement strand
GCTGGTCGAGCAACTGGCCTACGCCGACAGCATGGCTGACCAGGATGTTGCGCTGTAATTGCTCGACCTGTTCCTTTGAGATGATTTTGTCTTTGAACGCGCCAAATCCGGTCGTGATTCCGTAGATGACCTGACCGCGGGCGACAAAATCCTGCACGGCTTGCGACGCGCGACGAACGCGCTCCCAGGCTGATTCCCTGAGCGTGACCTGGATTTCGGGCTGGTGGGCAACTGCGACCACATCTGCGATGGTCAGTGATTCGCCGTCTAATGAAAGTAAATCATTTTGAATGGGCATGGGCTTCTCTTTGGGGGTTGGGGAAATCTGTATGGAAATTGTACCCTCATGACGCGCAATCTGGTACACTTTTGGCATGAACTCACTCAAAGAATTCTTTCGAATTGGGGTTGGCCCCTCCAGCAGTCATACCATGGGCCCGCGCCGCGCGGCGCAGATTTTCTACAAGCGCCACCCGGATGCGCCCCGTTTTCGGCTGACCTTGTTTGGCAGCCTCGGCGCAACCGGACGCGGACACCTGACCGACCTGGCCGTGCTGGCTGTTTTCCCCTCCGGCGCGCTGGACCTGGTCTGGCAACCGGACGAGCAGCTGCCCCTGCACCCCAACGGGATGCGCTTCGAGGCTTTCTCCGCTGACGGCCAAACCCTCGAATCCTGGGACGTTTACAGTATCGGCGGTGGCGCGCTTAGCGATGGCGGCAACCTGCCCAAATCGCCGCAGGTCTATCCGTTGACAACGATGAACGACATCCTGGCCCGCTGCAAGCAGACCGGCCAGTCCTTGTGGGAATATGTCGAGGAATGCGAGGGGGAGGCGATTTGGGATTATCTGGCCGAGGTCTGGCAGGTCATGCAGGCCGCCATCGAGCGCGGTTTGCAGGCTGAGGGCGTTCTGCCCGGCGGACTGGGGCTTTCGCGTAAGGCCTGGGCTTTTTATCGCAAGGCCACATTGGCCGGTTCGCACTTCCAGCGGCAGGGCATCCTGGCGGCTTACGCGCTGGCGGTTTCGGAAGAGAACGCATCGGGCGGCCAAATCGTCACCGCGCCGACCTGCGGCTCGAGCGGCGTCCTGCCTGCGGTGCTGCGCTACCAGAAAGAAGTGTTGAACTGCTCCGACGAGTCGATTTTGCGCGCGCTGGCAACCGCCGGGCTGATTGGCAACCTGGCCAAATTCAACGCTTCGATTTCGGGCGCGGCGGTCGGCTGCCAGGGAGAGATTGGGGTGGCCTGTGCCATGTCTGCCGGGGCGGCCACGCAGTTGATGGGCGGCACCGTCCGCCAGGTGGAATATGCCGCCGAAATGGGCCTGGAACATAATCTGGGCCTGACCTGCGACCCGGTTGGCGGACTGGTGCAAATTCCGTGTATCGAGCGCAATGCCTTTGCCGCCGGGCAAGCCCTGAACTGCGCCGATTACGTCCTGTTCACCGACGGCAGTCACCGTGTTTCGTACGATGAAGTTGTCCTGGTCATGCGCGAAACCGGCCATGCCCTACCCTCGCTGTATCGGGAGACCTCCACCGGGGGCCTGGCGACGATTTATCGCACGCCGAAGCGCGATGATTGAATCTCTTCACTGTGCAATCTGATAAACCGCACCATCTTGCCCGATGAAGATAGGTTTGATTTCGACCAGCGGGGCCAGTTCTTCCGGCGGCAGGACGTGTTCTTTGAAGTTCAGTTCTGCCAGGTCAAACCAGACGATGTAGCCGGGCGCGGGTGGCCAGTCCTGGTATGCGTCCAGGATGGCGGGCAGGTCGAAGTTATCTTTTTCGCTGCGCGGGCCTTGCGGCATGTTGAGCGCGTTGCGGCGGGTGAAGAACCAGACTGCGCCCTCGTGATTTGAGTAAAGCGTAGCATCATGGGGCAACGAATTGGCCCGCAGGTAGGCGACGATGTCGGATTCGTTCAAGGCGCGGGTATTGTACAAATTCCCGGCCAGTTCACCGTTCGCGATGGAAGCGCGCACATATTTGACGGTGTTGTTGAGCGGATAAACCAACCAGACCAGTACCAGCAGGCTGATAAGCAGCGCCCTGCGGATGGGGAATCTTTTGACCTGCCAGCGGATTTCTGCCTGCTCGAACAGGCTGAGCAGGAACAGCAGGGCGGGGATGAAGAGCAGGATATGCAACCGGTCCACCCGGTAATCCTTGTGCTCGGCATAACTGACCAGGAACAGCATCATCCCAAAGTAGACGACAAAAAACAGGCTGGTCGGCAGGAAGGCGGGCGCGATTATTTTTGCGAACAGTTTTTTCCATATTTTCGGTTTGAAACACAGCGCGGCCAGCAAAACCAGACCGGCCAGCAACAAAAACGGCCCGGTGCTCCCGACGATGCTGTAGGGGATGAACCAGTAAAGAAGTTTTTCGAGCGTGATGGTCAGGTTGTCGAAGGGGTGTCCGCCGCCGCGTTCCCCGAAAAACGAGCCATATTTCAGGAAGTTGTGCAATATGACCCAGGCTGCCAGCGGCAGACTGGAGAGCAATGCGAAAGCCCCGCTGAAGAAAATAGCGCAGACTTTGTCTGTTCGCCAATAGCGTGTGAGAAGCAAAATTCCGCCAATCAGGGCCAATGCCAGACCGGGGTATTTGACCATCGCGGCGGCTGCGGCCAGGAATAGCAAAACAGGCAGTTTGTAGTCAGCTTTTTCACTGATAGATGTTTGCCAGTTGGCGGCCAGGAGCAGGAAGGCAAGCACCAAAGCCAGGAAAAGCGGGTCGGGGCCAAGGCTGGTGTGCAGCCGCAAAATGGACGGTGAAGCCAGTGTCACCAGGGCAACCAGGGCCGGGGCGGGAGCGAAATCGGGGAACAAGGTCGCTGCCAGCCTGCCCGCCAGGTAGACGTTGAGGGCGTATAGGAACAGGCTGACCGCCCAGGCGAACAGGAAAATGTCTGCGCCCAGGGTCAGGATGAGGGGGTAAAGCGGCGGCCAGGCCAGCAGGGGGCTAAGCGAGTAATCCACCACGCCCAGCCCGTCACGCAGATTTTGGGCTGTGGAAAGATAGCGCAGCCCATCGCCGGTGACGCCGGGGCCATAGGTTGAGGTGGCAAGGTAGGCCTGGATGGGGGCCAGTAGGGCCAGCATCGGCCAGGCGCGTAACAAGTGGGCAATTTTCATGGCGTGAATTCTAACTCGATTTTTGCAGTACCTGAATCAGCAATTCTCAATTTGAAGCGAAACGAGCTGGATTTGAACATGTAGCGCGGGTTCCCCCTGCCCAGCTGTCAGGGGGGATGGGAGAAATCTCAATTTAGATTTGGAATTGCTGAATTTCTGAAGAGCCAACTGTCCGAAAACTGATAAAATCATCTCATGACCACACCCATGATTACCAGCACCTCCAATCCGCTTATCAAGCAGGCGCGCGCGTTGCGCCAGAAGAAGGCCCGCGAGGAGAGCGGGCTGTTCTTGGTGGAGGGGTTGGCGCATGTGGGGGGCGC
>JAWOIR010000365.1:0-2807 GCA_046484545.1 Anaerolineales bacterium | reverse complement strand
AAGCGCAACGCATCAGGCTGGCAACCCAGGTTGGCTCGCGGCTGGTGGGTGTGCTGTATGTGCTGGACGAACCTTCGATTGGCCTGCATCCGCGCGACAACGACCGCCTGCTCGAAACCCTGCGCGGACTGCGCGACCTGGGCAATACCGTCCTGATTGTCGAACATGACGACGAAACCATCCGCACTGCTGATTGGATTATCGACCTCGGCCCGGCGGCGGGTGAGCATGGCGGCGAGGTCGTGGCGGAAGGCGTCCCGGCGGCGATTTTGGCAAATAAAAACTCACTGACCGGACAATATCTTTCGGGCAAGAAACAGGTCGAAATCCCGGAAAAGCGTCGAAACGGGAACGGCAAGAGCCTGAAAATTGTCGGGGCAACGGCGAACAACTTGAAGTCGGTCAGCGTCGACATCCCCCTGGGGCGCTTGGTGTGTATTACCGGCGTCTCCGGTTCGGGCAAATCCACGCTGATGACGGATGTCCTGCACGCCGCGCTGGCGGCCAAACTGATGGGCGCGCACACCCACCCCGGCCCACATGAGCGCATTGAGGGCATCGAGAATCTCGACAAAATTATCAACATCGACCAGTCGCCGATTGGGCGCACCTCGCGCTCGAACCCCGGCACGTACACCGGCCTATGGGACGAAGTCCGCAAACTGTTCGCCGAACTCCCGGAGAGCAAGATTCGCGGCTACAAGCCGGGGCGATTCTCGTTCAACGTGCATGGCGGACGCTGCGAAGCCTGCCAGGGGCAGGGCGAACTGCGCATCGAAATGCAGTTCCTGCCCGATATTTATGTGCCGTGCGATGTCTGTCACGGCAAGCGCTTCAACCGCGAGACTCTGCAGGTGGCTTTCAAGGGCTACAACATTTCGGACGTGCTGAGCATGACGGTTGACCACGCACTGGAGACGTTTTCGGCTTTCCCACAGATGGTCAATAAGTTGAAATTGTTACAGGAAGTTGGGCTGGGTTATGTGCGCGTCGGACAGAGCGCGAATACACTTTCTGGCGGCGAAGCCCAGCGCGTCAAACTCTCGAAAGAACTCTCGCGCCGCGCCACCGGGCGCACCCTGTATGTGCTGGATGAGCCGTCGGTCGGCCTGCACGCGGCGGATGTGCATAAACTCATCGAAGTGCTGCAACGCCTGGTCGGGACGGGCAACTCGGTGCTGATTATCGAACACAACCTCGATATCGTCAAAGTGGCCGACTGGATTGTTGACCTGGGTCCCGAAGGCGGCGATGCGGGCGGGCAAATTATCGCCGAAGGCACACCGGAAGATGTAATGAAGGTGAAGGGGAGTTATACCGGGCAGTTCCTGAAGGCGCACCTGGAGAATGCCGCAGAAGCAAACAAACCCTGAGCATTTCGGTTCTTCTGACGAGGAGAGTCGGAAATTTGATATTCATGCCTGCTTCGCAGGCATGAATATCAAATTTCCGTTTTTTTTCTTGTGGTCAGCAAAGCGGTCATCAGATAAGGCAGTCAGGGGTGATAAGCCCTGCGGTATGATAGAATCCCAATTCGTATGAACAAAACACCCACCCTCATCCTGGCATCCAACTCCCCGCGGCGGCGCGAACTACTCGCCCTGGGCGGATGGACCTTCCACCTCGATGTGGCTGACATCAACGAAGATGTGCGCCCCGGCGAGGAACCTGCCGCCTATGTCGAGCGTCTTGCTATGGAAAAGGCGCAGGCCGTCCTGCCGCGTTCAAGGCCGGGACAGGTCATCCTCGGCGCAGATACGACCGTCGTCCTGGACGGCGAAATCCTCGGCAAACCCGCCGACCCCGCCGAAGCGCGCGCCATGCTCACCCGCCTGCGCGGACGGGAGCACCAGGTCTACACCGGCATCGCCGTCCTGCGTGCATCCGACCAAACCTTGCACAGCGAGGTCTGCCTGACCCAAGTCCCCATGCGCGATTACTCCGACGCTGAAATGGACGCCTACATCGCCAGCGACGACCCGCTTGACAAGGCCGGGGCCTACGGCATCCAGAATCTTGATTTCCAGCCCGTCATCAACATGCGCGGCTGTTACGCCAGTGTCATGGGACTGCCGCTCTGTCACCTGACCGTCCTGTTACGCCAGTTGGATATTCATCCACAAACAGATTTACCCAAAAACTGCCAGGCAGCCCTGAACTACGACTGTCCTGTTTTTCGCTCCATCCTTGAAAGATAATTACATAAAGTAGGCAAAAATGAAACCCTATCGGATACTCCCCTTCATCCTGATGCTTGCCATCCTGATTGGCTGCGCCAACCCCGGCACCGTGCCGGGACTCCCGCAGGCCGGCATTCCCGAAGAAGAACTGCCCACCCCGGTGGTGCGCGTCACCAGCGCGCCAGACCCACAAAGCGCCCTGACGATTTTCGTCGAAGCCTGGCAGGAGGACGATTTTGATTCCATGTATGCCATGCTGAGCGCCGAAAGCCAGCAAAACATCAGCCTGGAAGATTTCTCCAAACGCTACAACGACGCCATGAACGAAATGGCATTGCGCGAATTGAAGGTGGATGTCCTCAACACCAACCTCGGCCCCACAAGCGCCCAGAGCAACTTGCGCATCACCTACACCAGCAACGTCATCGGCGACTTCGAGCGCGAAGTCTTGTTCGGGTTCAGGTTTCAAAACGGCAACTGGAAAATCGACTGGGAAGAAGGCATGATATTGCCCGAACTGCGCGGCGGCAATACCCTCTCGATGGACTACGTCACCACCCCGCGCGGCAATATCTACGACCGCAACGGCAACGTCCTGGTCGAACAGACCGAAGCGGTTGCCATGTA
>JAWOIR010000361.1:0-6586 GCA_046484545.1 Anaerolineales bacterium | reverse complement strand
AGGTGGACATCCATCAGCAGTGCGTCGGGGGCTTCACGCTCAACCGCTTGCAATATATCTTCATCCTGGTCGAGCGTGGCTACCTCGAAGCCCTCCATTTGCATCAGGGTTTTGAGCAGTCTCAGCATGGTGGCGTCGTCTTCAGCCAGCATTATTTTCGGCATCCGCGTTTTCCTTCTTTTGTGATGTTTTTTGTTTCCGGGCCGCTTTTGGTGCAGGTTCCAGCGCGGCTTCCAGAACATCATCAACGCTTTCGGCAAAAACAAACTTCATCGTCTTTTTGATTTCGTCCGGCACATCGTCCAAATCCATTTCGTTGCGCTTGGGCAGGATGACCGTGCTCAACAGGTTGCGATGGGCGGCCAGCACCTTTTCCTTGATACCGCCAACCGGCAGGACTTGTCCGCGCAGGGTGATTTCGCCGGTCATGCCGACGCCTTTGCGCGCCAGGCGGCCAGAGAGGAGCGAGACCAGTGCCGTGGCAATCGTGACCCCCGCCGAGGGGCCGTCTTTGGGCTGCGCGCCGGATGGGACGTGCAGGTGCAGGTCGGACTTCTCGAAGAAATCTGATTTCAGTCCTATTTTTTCGGCTCGTGAGCGCACATAGGAGAGCGCGGCGCGGGCCGATTCCTGCATGACGTTGCCAAGCGAGCCGGTAATCTGGAAGCCTTTGCTGCCGGTCATGCGTGTGGCTTCGACAAAGAGCACATCGCCGCCGTAGGGCGTCCAGGCCAGCCCGGCCACCACGCCAGGGACGGCGGTGCGCACGTTCATCTCCTCCGGCCCCTGGAAGAAGGGGTTGCCGAGAAGTTCCCTGACAAAGTCAGGCGTGATTTCAAAGTTCGTGCTTTTGCCTTCGGCGATGCGTGTGCCGATTTTACGGCAAACCGAGCCGATATTTCGTTCCAAATTCCTTACACCTGCTTCGCGGGTGTACTGGTTGATGATGGTCTTGAGCGATTCGTCGGTAAAGGTGACTTCATCAGGCCGCAGGCTGTTCTCGCGAATCTGGCGCGGAATCAGGTAGCCTTTGGCAATCGCGATTTTCTCGCCTTCGGTATAGCCGGAAAGGGCGATGATTTCCATGCGGTCACGCAAGGGGCCGGGGATGGTCTCAAGGGTGTTGGCGGTGGTGATGAACATGACCTGCGAAAGGTCGTAGCCGACTTCGATGTAATTGTCGCGGAATTCACCGTTCTGTTCGGGGTCAAGCACTTCGAGCAGGGCCGAAGACGGGTCGCCGTGGAAGTCGTTGACCAGTTTGTCCACCTCGTCGAGCATGAAGACCGGGTTGCGGCTTTCGACGCGGCGCAGGGCTTGCAGGATGCGTCCCGGCATGGCGCCGATGTAGGTGCGGCGGTGGCCGCGAATTTCGGCCTCGTCGCGCACGCCGCCGAGCGAGATACGCACGAATTTGCGCTCCATGGCGCGGGCGATGGACTGCCCCAGCGAGGTCTTGCCGACGCCGGGCGGGCCGACGAAGCACAGGATGACGCCCTCGCGCTCGCGCCGAATCAGGTCGTCCGATTCGGTCTTTTCTTCGTCCTTGCGGTCAAGGCGCAGTTTGCGAACGGCTAAAAATTCGAGGATGCGTTCTTTGATGTCTTCCAGGCCGTAGTGGTCTTTGTCGAGCACTTCGCGGGCGTGGGCGATGTCGAGGTTGTCCTGGGTGCCTTTCGACCAGGGCAGGGAGGTCATCCAGTCAAGATAGGTGCGGATGACGCCGTATTCTGCGGCGGCGGTGGGCAGGCGCGAAAGACGCTCCAGTTCGCGGCGGGCCTGCTTGTCGGCTTCCTCCGGCATTTTGGCGTCTTCGATTTTCTGGCGGAATTCCTCAGCCTCGACGGTTTGTTCGTCGCGTTCGCCGAGTTCCTTCTGGATGGCTTTTAGTTGTTCGCGCAGGAAGTATTCGCGTTGGACTTTATCAATTTCGGAGCGGGCTTCGTTTTGGATGCGCTGTCCGATTTGCAGAACTTCGCTTTCGCGTACCAGCAGGCCAATCAGTTTGCGTAGTTTGTCAGTGGCCGAGTCGAGTTCGAGCAAGTTCTGGGCGTCGGCCAGGTCGATGTGCTGGAAGTTGGCGATGGCGTAGACGGTTTGCAGCGGGTCCTCGATGCCGGTAATCGAAGCGGCCAGTTCGCGCGGGAAGGAGGGAATCATCTCGGCGATTTCGGCGAACTGGTCGCGGGCGTTGCGTGCCAGGGCGTCGAGTTCCAGGCCTTCTTCGGCAGATTCGGGGATGCGCTCGATGCGAGCCATCAGGTAGGGTTCGGTCTGGGTGTATTCGACCACTCGGAAGCGTTCGAGTCCCTGCACGAGGATGCGGATGGTGTCGTCAGGGGCGCGCAGCAGGCGGTGGACGGTGGCGATGGTGCCGATGGTATAGAGTTGGTCGGCGCCGGGGAGTTCGAGTTCGGGGTCACGCGAGGCGACCAGGCCGACGAATCGGTCGCCTCCGACGACATCATCGACGAGTTTGACAGAGCGTGGCTGGCCAATCGTCAGCGGGACGGCGGTTTGGGGGTAGACGACCAGTCCGCGCAGGGGCAGGATGGGGACAATCTCAGGCGTGGATTCGGCCTGGGAGAGGGGGTCAAGCACGGGGTTGTTTGATTCGTCCAGGTCATCCCCGGTGGTGAAATCAGAAAAAAGCGACGGAACGAACATTTGGAGCAGTTCGGTGTCGTCGTCGCTGTTAATCCATTTGAACAGGTCGGCGGGGTTGGAATTCCAACGGGAGGCAGGCATAAAGGCGAGTTTTAATCCTTGATTGAGATGGGGCTGGCTTTGGGCAGGTTGACGGTTAAAAAGCCGTCTTCGTATTCGGCGCGGGAGTTTTCGATTTCGACCAGACCGGGCAGGGCAACAACGGTGCTGAATTCGCCAAAGCGGACTTCCATTTGGTGGTAGGCGCGGCGTTGCTGGGGTTCGGCGCGGTTGCCGCTGATGGTCAGGTAGTTGTTTTCGAGCACGACGGAGAAATCCTGTTCACGCATTCCGGCGATTTCGACGCGCACGATGTAGGCGGACTGGGTTTCAAACAAGTCGGTGGGCGGACTCCAGATGTGATGTTGGACGCGCACCTGCCAGCCAATCGTTTCGACCAGCATCCTGCGGCGTTCGGTCATGACCGCTTCTCGGCCAGTTTTGGGCTTGACCGTTATCATAGAAACTCCTGTGGGGTATGGTTCGGCACAAATAAACAGGCGCTCCCGGCGGGATTCGAACCCACAACCAACAGCTTAGAAGGCTGCTGCTCTGTCCATTGAGCTACGGGAGCCTGTATGATGTTTCATTATAGTTTAGGGTGAAACGTTCGTCAAATCGGGGTGGGAATGTACCGCAGGCTTCAGCCTGCGCGCTTGGGCGAACCGCCTACGGGAGTGCTGTGCAAAGGCGGTGGTACATATCAAGAAACGCCACCACCCTTTCTTCCACTTCCTCCGGGCTGAGTTCATCGGTATGCAGGTAGAAATCGGCGTTTTCGCGGGCATGGGCCAGGCGGCGCTGCTGTTCGTCGTAATCGGCGCGTTTCCAGTTCAGGTTGCGGCGTTTGAGCGTGACTTCGTAGGAGGCGTCCAGGAAAACCAGCACGTCGGGGTTGGCCACCCGCCGCCACATATCGCCGACGAAGGAGTGTTCCTGGGCAATGTGCCTGACCTTATAACTGCGCGCCTGGAGACGTTTGCGCAGGGTTGATTTGCCCGCGGCGCAAACCCCCACCAGCCCGATGGTTAAATCTTTATTGGTTGTCATGAACGAGGAGATTTATCTTTTGCGGGTTGCCCAGCACGGCCAGATGGTCGCTTTCTTGCAGGGTGCGCGCGCCGCTGGGATGGGTGTCGGATTCGCCGTCGCGTTTGAGCAGCACCACGCTCAAATCGTAATGTTGCTCAACGGTTGAGACATCCATGCCGCGTAGTTTGGATGTTTTGCTGACACAAACACGTCCCAGGCTGAAGGCTTCGCCCTCGACCGTCAGTGGGCGGGTGATATCGGCCCCGGCTGCGGCGGCGGCAAAGGCTGGGGCGGCCATGCTGGTGGAACTGAGGGCTTGAAAGCCGAACTGCTCTTGCAGTGACTGGGCGAAATCATCGTCAAAGATGCGGATGACGACCCGAATATTGGGGTTCATGCTGCGGGCCTTGACGGCAATTTGCAGGTTGACCGAGTCGTTTTGAGAACACAGCACGATGGTGCGCGCGCGCTGCACCCCGGCGGCTTCGAGGGCCAACTGGCGGGTGGCGTCGTCTTTAATGACCGGGACGTTCATGGCCTGCACGCTCGGAATCAGGCCGATGTCCGGGTCGAGTTCAATGACCACCACTGAATCATTCATGGCGTGCAGGTTTTTGACCACCCGAAAGCCGAGATGTCCCAGGCCGACCAGGATGGTGTGATTATTAAAAGTTGAAGCAACGGCCATTTCCCACTCCTTACTGCGCGCGCGGCGGTTGAAGAGCATGATTCCGAAATCGGCCAGGCCGGTTGCCAGCAGTCCGATTCCGATGATGGGCATGATAAAGTAAAAGACCTGTAAGGCCGGATGTTGAGGAAAATCACCCAGTGTTTCAAGAAAAGACAGGGTCAGAACGGTAAAAATGGCTTCCTGGGGGCTGTTGAGCGGTTCGCCAATCATGCGAGCCACCTGAAAATACAAAAATCCGCTGCCCGTGATGGCCAGGATGAACAGGCTGAGGGGGCGGCGGAATTCACGCAGTAATAACAGGGTATCGCGCCAGGATGCGCGCCATTTTTGCCAGAACATGCTCAAGGATTTCCTAGACCCGAATCGGCAGGCGCAGGCTCATGCGGCGCACCGGGTCATCTTCGATGCTGCGGCCCATGACCCGCAGCACCAGCACACTCATGTCGTCTGCCGGGCGGCCTTCGTCCAGGCGCATGGCCTGGGCCAGCAGGGAGTCGGCAATTTCCTGGGGGTTGGGGTCGCGGTCTTCGAGCAAGCCGCGCAGGGTAAAGCCGACATCCATCGGTTCGCCGCGCCGCTTTCCGGCATGCACCAGCCCGTCGGTGTAGATGACAAGCGTCAGTGCGGGTTCGAGCGGGATTTCGGTGATGACCGGCCTGGTGTTGCGGGCCGTGCCGATGGATTTGCTGGGCTGGTCAAGTTTTTCGATTTCGTCGCTGCGCGCCAGGTAGACTGGTGATTCGTTGTTGCGTGCCAGCACCAGGGTTTTGGTGTGCAAATCGACCGAGGCGATGTTGAGGGTGCTGGAAACTTTGCCGCCCTTTTCGGCGAACAGGGCGTCGGAGGCGGCCCGGGCGGCCGCGCCGTCGCGCACGCCTTCGGCCAGCAGGCTGATGACCTTGCGTACGACCATCATCGAGACGGCCTTTGCGCCGCGCCCGGAGGACTGCCCGTCGGCCAGTACGACCGAAATGCCGCCGCCGGGCCGTTCGATGACTTCGAGCGTGTCACCGCTTTCCGAGACGGCGTATTTGTTGACTTTGGCAACCGCGATTTGCACTTCCATGCTGATATTCTACCTTAAATAGTGTCTTATCGGTGTATGGCCGCTTCGCGACCTACAAGAAAAAAAACGGAAATTTGATAGTCATGCCTGCGAAGCAGGCATGACTATCAAATTTCCGGCTCTCTTCGTCACACGGCGAGGGAGTTTACGGAGTTTTCTCTGCCACCATCAGCAGGACGGTGCTCTGGCGGACTTCGACGCGAATCACGTCAACCCGGAACTTGCTGGCCGCGAAATGGGCTTTGATTCTGGCCTCGATTTCATCGGTTAAATCCCCGCTTTGGCCGGTGATGCGGAACAGCCAGGCCGCTGCGCGGTCGAACAGGCTGGTGCTGTTGGGCAGGGCTGAGAGGGCCACGACCAGCCGTCCGCCGGGGCGCAGGACGCGCCAGGCTTCGTCCAGGGTGGCGGGGTCAAAAATGTATTCGCCGGGGAAGGTCGCCACCAGGCTGTCGAAAGAGTCAGATGCAAAAGGCATATTTTGCGCGTCGCCACGAGATAGCGCTGGAGAAAAGCCATTCTTGCGCAAATTGGCCGCAGCCTGGCGGCACATCTGTCGGCTTTCGTCGAGGCCGATGGCCTGGAATCCGGCCTCGACGAGCGCGACATGGAGATGACCGGGGCCGAATCCGAGTTCGAGGACGCGAGTCCCGGTTAAATGGGACAGGGTGGCTCGTCCCCAATCGCGCCAGCGCCCAACTGAGACGACGGCGGCGACGAGGTCATACGTCCAGGATAGGCTGTGGTAAAGGTGGTGGAAGAAGAAGCGCATGAAAGCGCGGATTGGGTTCATTGGGAAAAGGCTTTTCCCCTTTGTGTACTTTGTGCCCTTCGTGTTTCTGATTTTCCCATTCAGAGCGTCCGCTCAAAGCCGGGCTTTGAATATTTTGCGAAACTTTTCTTCGGCGGCGCTGGTGCCGAGCATGACGAGTTCGACCCCGGCTGGCAGGGGAGCCTGGATGTCGAGATTGAAGTCGATTTCTTCGCCGCGCTGCAGGGCGATGATGGTGCAGCGGGTTTGTTCGCGCACCTGGGCTTCGGCGATACTCTGACCGACCAGCGCTTTTGGCATTTTGATGTGGATGATGTCG
>JAWOIR010000353.1:0-13893 GCA_046484545.1 Anaerolineales bacterium | reverse complement strand
GTAGTCCTGACCGCTTCCAACCCGCTCTCGACCCAGGACGATGTCGCCGCGGCGCTGGTCAACATTTGGGAAATCCCGACCTTTGCTGTCAAGGGCGAGGACAACGTCACCTATTACAAGCACCTGAGTGCTGCCCTCGACCACAAACCGCAGATGACCATGGACGACGGCGCGGACCTGGTATCGGTCTTACACAAAGACCGCCGCGAACTGCTGCCCGATATTATCGGTGGTACTGAAGAAACAACCACGGGTGTCATCCGCCTGCGCGCCATGGCCGCCGACAAGATGCTCGACTTCCCGGTCATCGCCGTCAACGACGCCATGACCAAGCACTTCTTCGACAACCGCTACGGAACCGGCCAGAGTACCGTTGATGGCATTATCCGCGCGACCAACGTTTTGCTGGCTGGCAAGAACTTTGTCGTGGCCGGCTACGGCTGGTGCGGACGCGGCCTGGCCTCGCGCGCGCGCGGCATGGGTGCCCAGGTCATCGTGACTGAAATCGACCCGCTCAAGGCCCTCGAAGCCGTGATGGACGGCTACCAGGTCATGCCGATGCTGGATGCCGCCAAGATTGGCGACATCTTCTGCACAGTGACCGGCGACCTGAACGTCATCGACGGCCACCACTTTGCGGCCATGAAGGACGGCGCGATTGTCTCGAACAGCGGCCACTTCAACGTCGAAATCAACGTTCCGGCGCTGGCGGCCATGAGCAAAGGCGAACCGACCCTCGTGCGCCCGTTTGTCGACCAGTACGAGACCAAGGATGGCCGCAAAATCAACATCCTGGGCGAAGGCCGCCTGATTAACCTGGCTGCCGCTGAAGGCCACCCGGCCTCGGTCATGGACATGTCTTTTGCCAACCAGGCGCTTTCCGCCGAGTACATGCTCAAGAACGCGGATAAACTTGAAAACACGGTTTACTCTGTTCCTGCCGATATCGACGCCGAAATTGCGCGCATCAAACTGGATGCCATGGGCATCAAAATCGATGTGCTCACCGACGAACAGGTCAAGTACCTGAACTCGTGGGAAGAAGGCACTTAGGCTGAGCAATTAAACAAGTAAATCAGTAAAAAAGGTCCCGCCGTGTTCGCATGGCGGGACCTTTTTTGTTTTTGACGTGGATTATTTTATGGGCAGGAGAAGGTAACCTCTACCTTTGCGGATGCCCCTCCGCTGTTGAAGGCTTCCACGCCCATCGTGATGGGCTGCCCGCCAGAGACGAGCAGCGGCGGAATGGGGTAGGTGGTCGTGTTTGCGGGAACCGTATCGGCTAGATTCGCGCCAAGATAAACATTGAAGCCTTCTTCGTTATCGGAGTTGTCCTGCCAGGTGATATTCCCACCAGCATAGTAGAGGCCGGGAGGTGCGACAGCATTTGTGCAGACTTTATTTGCTGTGAGGTTTGAAGGGGGCGCTGGCGGGGTGGGTGTTGGGGTGACAGACGGCGTCGGCGTGGGCGGGGATGTATATTCAGGCAGGTTGGCCGTGTTTCCGCTTACAGTGGCGTATTGCCCCCACAGCCAGCAATTCCCCGAACTCCCGGGGGTCTTGATAATCCAGTAAGCGCCGTTCTGATATTTGCCGACCACCTCGGCGGTTTGATTGAAGGTCAGCGCACCAATCTGGTCGAACTGGGTGCTTGGGCCGGTACGGCAGTTGGTGGCAACGCTGACGGAGACCATTGGCACCCCGGGGGTGGGCGTCAGGGTGATGGTGGCGGTCGCTTCGGGCACGGGAGTTTCAGCAGGCGGTTCCAGGGTAGATGTTGGGGCCTGCAGGGTTAATGCCTGGGCTGTGATGGTGGCTGCTAAATCAGATAGGTCCTCTTCCGAAGAAACTGTGGGCTGGGCTTGCCCTGGCATGTTGCAGGCAAACGCGGTTAACGCGAGCGCAAGTATGCCGGTTAAAATCTTTCTATTCATACTTTATTCCTCCATTTTCTCCTTATTGGTCGATTTTTATTTTACCCCTATTAAATACTCGACTCACACTTGATTTATCCCCCATTGGTCATCGATTCTTTGGTTCTTTGCCATAAAGAAGCCTGCATTTTGGGGTGTGAGCGCGCGTATGCACACTCATACCCCAAAATGCAGGGACTTACCATGGGAATTTCCTAAGAGCCCTCTTTTGTTGTGCGTTTGGGGTTGGTAATTATGGACAGGAAACCGTTCTCTCTACCCGGACCGAGGCCCCGGTGCTATTGAAGGCTTCCACCCCGTAGATGACGCTTGGCTTTGGCGCAGGTGGTATCCACAAGGCTGACAGGGTGGTGTTGTCGTTGGCGCTGGTCGCGTTTTCGCCCAGGGTGGCAATCAGCGTATTGTCTCGGTAGACGCGGTAGCCGCTTTCGTTGGTGGCCCGGTCAGCCCAGGTCATGGAGATGGCAACCTGGTTTATAAATTCTCCCGGCGGCAGTGTGCAGGTGATGGCGACGTTGAAGTCTGTTGGCGCAAGCGGGAGGGAGGGGGTTGGCGTGGGCGGGGAGACAAATTCAGGCAGGCTGGCGGTGTTGCCGCCAACGGTGGCGTAGTTACCCCACAGCCAGCATTCCCCGGAGCGGTTCGGGTTTTTGATAATCCAGTACTGCCCGTTTTGGTAACGCCCGACCACTTCAGCGCTTTGACCGACGGTCAGGGCACCAATCTGGTCGAACTGGATGCCCGGGCCGGTGCGGCAGTTGGTGGCAACGCTAACGGAAACCGTCGGCACTTCGGGGGTGGGCGTCAGCGTGATGGTGGCGGTGGCTTCAGGGGTATTGGTTTCGGGAGGCGGCGGGGTATCGGACGGGAAAAGTGGGATTTCAGCCGTCGGCTGGGCGGCCAGGGTTGCGGCAACCAGCGTGGCGACCAGTTCGTCCTGCCCGGGCGGGGATTCGCTGCCAGCAGTCTGTGGGAGCTGGCCCGGCAGGTTGCAGGATGACAGCACGACCAGGGCAAATACCCAGAATGCAAAGAACAGCGTTTTTTTCATGGTGAGTCTCCTTCTTTGGCAATCCATTGTTGCATATTCAGTGCTTCACGAAAGTTGGAAGAATTTCCGATTTTTGGTGTGTGCAGCGGGTCGCAAATGCGCGCCCGCTGCACACACCAAAAATCGGGCTCCTTTATCAGAGAAAGGACAAGCCTTGAAAAACCTCCCTAATCATCTTCGCCGCTGGGGTTGGATTTCCTTCTCCATCATGTGGCTTCCTTTTACCACTTTAATGATAGCAATGATTAGCATGCCCAGCGGCGAATACGCATGGGCTGAACTACCGCTCCTAGCAAGGGCGTCAATTCTTATCGGTGGTTTCTTTGCACTGACATCCACTATTCTCCTGGTTGGCGCCCCGATAGCCGGCGCAGTTATAAACCGAAGAATCATCTCGTCTGGGCGGTTGGCTACCGCAAAGATACTCTCCATCTCAGATACTGGCACCACCATCAACCGCGACCCGGTTGTCCACTTTGTGCTTGAGGTTCAACCTGTTGGCCAGCCTGCCTTCCAGGCGGAAACAGAGAGACTGGTGTCGAGGCTCGAGATACCCCAAATCCAGCCCGGTTCCCTGGTCGAGGTCAAATACGACCCGGAAACCCTGGCGGTCGCCATCCTGGGCGACCAGCAAACTTCACAAATCTGACTGAAGTTGGGCGACAGCAATCCAAAGCGGTAGCCAAAAGGTTAATCACTTTGCCCATAAGCATTATTCACCAGGACATTCTAATAGCTCAAACCGTTAGCTCGCACCTTGCATAACAAGTAATATGGAGACGTAAAAATGAATCCGCAAAAAGATTGGCTTCTTGAATTTGGTCGGTTGGTTGCGCTGGCTGAACGATTTTCATCTGAAGGACAAATGAACTTGAATAAACTTATAGAAGCGGCAGTTTATTCGCAAGTTCGGCGTATGGGATGGCGTTACCGCCCAGAAGTCACAATTGCAACCATGAAATCAGAGTTTGAATCTGGTCTTCGTTTTTTGAAACAAGAAGGCGACTCGCCAACACTCATTACTGCGTTAGAAACTGGTCTGCAAGCACTCACCGACGACACACGTCATGGAGATTTACTTTTCACTGAGGCACCTGATGTGTTTGTATGCCGAACCTGTGGACATATCGCTTTAGGTTCTGCACCCGATCACTGCCCCGACTGCGGCGCATGGGCGGGTCGCTCCCGAAAATTTGTGGCATTTTTCAATCAAGACAATCTTGAACCAACAAACCCAATGAAAATAATAGCGATGTTGGCGCGTAACGCCGAAGCTCTAAAGCAGTTGGTCGCGGGTCTCAGCGAAGAAGCCGCAGCTAAAGCCCCGTCCGCTAATGATTGGTCGATTCATGAACATGTCAAGCATTTTTCCGATACACAAGAATTGCTCGACACGCGTATTGAGTTAATGCTTAATCATGACAATCCTAATTTGACTGCCCTGGCTGTCTATGAATTTGCGAAGCAGGCAGGACAACGTCCGTCAACTACGCAAGATATTTTGTCCACGTTCTGTGATAAACGCGCCAACTGTGTCGCCAAACTTGAATCTATGCCGCTCAAAGATTTATGGCGAACGGGCAGTCATCCAGAATTTGGACAATTGACAATCATACGGCAAGCCGCTTACATGGCTTTCCACGAGCAAACTCATCTCCCAGAAATTGAGGCACTACGAAACCAAGTATGAAGTCTAAAGGCAAAGAGCGGGCTACCAGCGTGCACATAGACGGCTGGATTCTCACCGTCAAAATGGCTTCATTCATGGCTTCGGGTTTTGTCCGTTTCGTGGGCCAGTCTCGTCCATCCAGCCTCGGCCAATCCAGACGCCTGTCCTGACTGGCGAGGCCGTGCCGAAGGGCGCTCACCCCGAAAGCGTCTCCGCGGCCATGGTATCACCCCAAGGATACGCCTTCGCCGCGCCCCACGTGTGCCTGTGGCTCAGTGCAGGCAAACAAGGACATTCTAACAACGCAAGCCGTTGCTGCTTACGCAAAACAGCAAAACCACCCTGTCCTATCACATCAAAAATCAAAATAATTTCTTAGAATGGTGGCTCTCTGGGAATTCCCGTGATACAGCTCCCGCATTTTGGGATGTGAGAGCGTGCGCGTTTGCGGCGCTCTCACATCCCAAAATGCGGCCTTCTTTACGGCAAATGTCAGAGAACCAGAATGGTGACACAATGCATATTCCAAAATATTACCGTGAAGAAGACAGGGAAATAATTCTGGCATTTCTAAAGCAGAATAATTTCCCTGCAATTGTTACTTTTGATGGCAATAGACCAATTGCCACACATACACCTGTAGAAGTGACAGAAGATAAAAATGGTATCGTTATCTACAGTCATATATCGCGCGCAAATCCGCAGTGGAAATCGTTTGATGACCGAGAAATCTTGCTTATTTTTCAGGGAGCGCACACCTATATCTCGCCACGCTGGTATAACCATGTCAACGTCCCAACCTGGAATTACGAGATTGTGCATGTTTATGGAAAGGTACGTGAGATTCAAGGCAATGACTTGCTCTCGTTACTTAGCCGTTTAGTACAAAACCACGAATCGAAGACACCCTATCGTCTGGAAGAACTTCCGCAGGATTTTGTACACAAAGAAATGAAAGGCGTTTTTGGCTTTGCAGTGGATGTTACACGTATAGATGCGGGTTATAAGCTCAGCCAAAACAGGAACGATGAAGACCACGAGAATATCATCCGCGAACTTAAAAATCGTGGTGATGAAAACTCCAAGAAAATAGCAGCATCTATGCGAGAACAACGAGAAAAGTCCAAAAACGTAAAATGATTTGCTTTTAATTCACCCAACGCTCAACAAAGCACCTGCTCCTTCGACAGACTCAAAACAGGCTGCCGGGGCTGCTACTCGAAAGGACGGCGTGCGGCAATCCCAGGCATTTTTCTACGCCTGAGCCTTTTTCTAGCTGGACGGCATCGCCGTTAAGTGGTTGCCACAGAGATGAGGCGAGCATTTCGAAGAGGAATTATCGAATGACATCACATCGTATTGGTAAATATTCTTGTTTAGAAGTTGAGTGTAGATATTTGTTGAGCAGCATTCCCAACGCTCTACTTGAAAGCCAAAATTATTGGCTTATCACTGACCGTTATTTCCCCGACACACGGCTTCGTTTACGGCATATGAAGTCGGCATCGGGAGACGAAAATATTTACAAACTTACCCAAAAGTATCGGTCTGAAACACAAAACACATACGAAACCACCATTACCAATATTTACCTCAGCGAAGCAGAATTCACCCTGCTTAAATCTTTGGAAGGAAAGATTCTAGAGAAAAAACGTTACCCGTATAAAGCACAAAACTATTCGTTGAGTATTGATGTTTTTGAAGGTCGCCATCAGGGTTTGATTCTGGCAGAAATGGAATTGGAGAGTAAAACAGAAGTTGACAAATTTGTTTTGCCTTCGTTTGTACTCAAAGATGTAACCGATGACCCGTTTTTTACTGGCGGTAATTTGATTGCAATGGCAGATGATGCATTTAGACAAGGGCTATTGCAACGTATCCGCAAACATGAAAATCTGAAATAATCAAAACGCAACCTACCCATTACAGCAATCTCAAGCCCTGGCGAAAAACTGAATCAAAAAGACCGCGCGCCGTGAAAAACGCCGGGGTCTTTTTTTGATGTTTGCTGCGGGTCGGTGCGAGGCTGGGCCGGTCTTACGCGCTGAAGACCAGCGAACAGCACGTCACCGCGCCTTCAGCCTTGGCAACCTCAGTAGCCGGGACGATAGTCAGGAGGATGCCGGCCTCTGCGAGTCGTTTCTGCGTCTTGGGGAAGTGGTCCGGGAAGATGGCCCCGTCTGGCAGCAGCACAATGTTCGCCGCCGAAGGTTCGTCCAGATGCACTTCGACGAACTTCCAGCCGGGGAAATGGCTTTTGTCAATCCAGGCCGGGTTAATCAGGAGCGTGCCGAGGCTGGCCTGTGTCACCGCGCTCTTCAGGTGCAGGCAGTCCGTCAGCGGCAGGCCGGTGACGCTGTAACCGTAAGGGGCGAGCGCAGCGCGCATTTGCTCGATGGCGGCCTGGTTCGAGCGCGTGCTTAAGCCGACGTAGATGTCCTTGCCCAGGCGCAGGATATCGCCGCCATCCACCGTGCCGGGGGCTTCGATGCGCACCAGCGGACGGTAAGGAGTCAGCGCGGCGGCAATCGAAGCGACCTCGGCCTTGCGCGAATCGGCGCCGGGGCGGGTCAGCAGCGCGACCTCGTCCAGAACCAGGGCGGCATCCTCGACGAAGACCGAATCGGGCAGGCCGGCTTCGGCGGGCAGGCTGACGACCTCGACACCCAGTCCACGCAGGGCTTCTTCGTACTGGCGATGCTGGCTGCGGGCCAGGTCAAGGTCAATCGGGTCGCGGTCAAGATGGGTCAGTTCGCACTCATTGAAGCGCGGACTGATGGCGCGGGTAATGGCAATGGTCTTTTTCATGGCTTAATTCTAACTGATTATCAGCAGATTACGAATATTTTGCAAGGAGCCCGTATTTTGGAGTGTGAGCGCGCGTACGCGCGCTCACACTCCAAAATACGGGAACTTATCACGGGAACTCCCAAAGAGCCGGTTTATTTTTGTTGATTTTGCCTCTTGACAAAATGTACAACAATCTTGTAAACTAATGTTACCGGTCACATGACCGGTAACATTACGGTAAAATCCCCAAAAGTCTGCCATGAGCAAAGCCAACCCAACCATTCGAGATGTTGCCCGCCAGGCCGGTGTATCCCACCAGACAGTTTCGCGCGTCATCAATAGCAGCGACGATGTCACGCCCGAAACACGCGAACGGGTCGAGGCGGCGATTGCGGAACTGGATTATCACCCCAATGCGATTGCGCGCTCAATGGCACGCGGACGAACCCGCACCCTGGCCTGTATCTCCCCCAACCTGACCGATTACACCTTTGCCAGCATCATCGAAGGCGCAGAAGCCGAGGCCCGCCGCCTGGGCTATTTTTTGCTTTCTTCCTCAGCCCGCGACTCTGAGAGTTTCGAGGCCTTGATAAATGAATTGGTGGGCCATCGGCGGGTGGACGGCCTGCTGGTCATGAATCCGTATGCCGATGAGCGCTATCAACTCATCCCCGAGAATATCCCGGTTGTCTTCGTCGGTGCGCGCTCGCGCGGTGATTCAATTTGCTCGGTGTGTCTCGATGATGAAGCAGTTGCTTACGATGCCACTTCTTACCTGGTTGCCTGTGGACATACCCGCATCGGCATGGTGACCGGCCCAATGGCCGAAGATTGCTCGATGGACCGTATCGTCGGATTCCAGAAGGCGCTCGAAGAACATGGCCTGTCATTCCTGCCAGAACTTATCATCGAAGGCAACTGGTCGGCATCTTCAGGCCAGGCTGCCCTGATGCAGTTGTCTGCCAACAGCGACCTGCCCGATGCGCTTTTTGTCCAGAACGACCGCATGGCGATGGGCGTTCTGCGGGCAGCCCGCGATTTAAAGATTGCCGTACCCGGGCAATTATCCATTATCGGCGTCGATGATATGCCCCTGACCCAACATTACGACCCGCCGCTCACGACCATGCGCCAGGACATGCCGCTTATCGGCCTGGAGGCTGCTCGGATTTTAATACATTCCATCGAGGGTGGGCGGGAGCAGCAATGTCAGTTGAAACTTCCTGCTGAACTGGTTGTCCGTCAGTCAGTTAAGCGAATTTAGCTAGCCGGTTTTACAGTTTGAAATTTTCCCGACAGAAATTTATCCTGACTCGGTCTGTTTTTTGTTGCTATTTGCCAAAAGGAGGTGGTTGTTGTCTGAAAAATCAAGTTAATTAACCTGTTTGTTTTGTACGATTCCAAACCAAATTCCCTATCAGGAGAAGAAGAAAATGTTACGTAAGTCTTTTATGCTCGTTTTTAGCCTGCTGACTATCAGTGCTTTTATCCTGGCAGCCTGCGGCGCCCCTGCAACTGACGTCCCTGCCCAGCCAGCCGAAGAAGATGTGACTATCCGCTGGCGCACCCGCCCGGACAACCAGGAAGAAATCAACGTTTACAATAATATCAGCCAGGAATTGGATGCCAAACTGGACGGTATGGTGCTGGTCTATGAACCGGGCGGCACCGAAGGCTCGAACTACCAGGACCAACTGCGCACCGAAGTCGCGGCTGGAACCGCCCCGGACGTCTTCTGGATTCCCGGCACCGACATCGCTGATTTTGCTGAGCGCGGCCTGATTCTCAATATCGCCGACCTGGCCGCCACAACCGATGACTTCAGCGTGGATGCTTTCTATCCTGGCCCGATGTACCACATGACCTACAACCCCGAATCTGGCGCGACTGGTGCCGCATCTGGCGCGCTTTGGGGCCTGCCCCGTGACGTCTCCACCTTTGCCCTGTACCTCAACCTCGACCTGATTGCCGAAGCCGGTGCGCCCGACCCGCGTGAACTGGCCGCCAACGGTCAGTGGGATTGGGACGCCTTCCTGGATGTCGCCCAGAAGACCCGCGCCCTCGGCTCTGACATCTACGGCTACGGCGCGAATGCCTGGTGGGGTCCCTACGGCGTCTGGCTGAACGCCGCCGGTGGTGGTTTCTTCACTGCCGACCGCAGCGCCTGCAACCTGGACACCCCCGAATCGCTGGCTGGCCTCGACTTCCAGCGCTCGCTCTACATGGACTATGACGTTGCCGTGCCTTACGGCGAAGACTCCGAGCCGCCTTTCCGCGCTGGCAAGGTTGCCATGTTCCAGAATGGCCGCTGGGCCACCCCCGGCGTCCGCACCGTTGAATTCAACTGGGACGTTGTCGAACTGCCCAAGGGCCCAGGCGGCAGCCAGGGTAACTGGCTGTTCTGGGGCGCGTATGTCATCAACGCCAAGACCGCCAATCCCGAACAGGCCTGGGCTTTGGTGCAGGCACTGACCACCGCCGACACTCAGGGCAAAGTTGCCGCCCTCGGTGCCAACATCCCCAGCCGCGTTGGACAGGAAGCCTTCGACGCTTTCCTGACCTTCACCCCGCCTGCCAACAACCAGGCATTCCTGAACGGTCTGGCTGACAACCCCGCCACCGAAGGCCCGCTATGGACCGGCTCCTGGCCCGAATACGACCAGATTATGGGCCCGGCCATCCAGGCCGTGCTGACCGGCAGCCAGAGCCTGGATAACTTCGGCGCGACCATCTGCGACGAAGCCAACAAAGTCTTCAGGCCCTAAACCTGTATTCGCAAGACTAAATCGGGGCAGGCAATTCTGCCTGCCCCGAACCATTATCATTTAGCAGACAATTGTCATTTTGAGCGTGGTGGTCGAGTAGCACGCAGCGCGTATCGAGACCCAGCGACTGTCATTTCGAGCGACAGCAAGAAATCTTAACCCATGCAGAAGATTTCTACCCTACGGGCACGATGTCACCGCTACGCGGTTCGAAACGACAAACGCCCCCATTTGGGATAATCCAATGACCGATTTTAAAAATCCCCGCACCCAAACCGAATTAATACTAAAAATAATGCCCGCCTGGCGCGCCTTGTTTGCCGCGCTTGCGCTCGCGGGAATCTTCCTGGTCTTCCGCCAGGACATCCCCTTGAGCCTCAAGTTTTTATTCACGGCCTTGCTGGGGATTGCCGCCATTGCCAGCCTTGCGGCCATTCCCTACCTGTTGCGCCGCGACCACAAGGGACGCCTGATTTCGCTGGTGCTCGATTACCTGGGATTGCTCTTTTGCGTTGTGGGCATTCTGCAAGTCGGGCAAGTCTTTACCGGTATCGACTCGCTTGGCGCGGTCTTTCAGCGCGGGATTCCTTTTCTCGGTATTGTATTGGTCGGCTACCTGTTTGGCGCGGCCAGCGAACTCTACCCTAACGATATACAACGGCAAAAAAACCTGCGCCGAACCGGCAAGGTCATCCTTGTCTTCGGCTTTATTGCTTTCCTGCTGGCGGTCAATATCTTTAACGGCCTGGGTAACTTCATCACTCGCCTGGTGCAACCTGTCGGTCTGGGATTGCTGCTTGGCCTGGCCGTCTTTGGGTTTGCGCTCTGGGCCATGTGGCGCGCTCCAAGCGCAGACACATTCGGCGCTAAAACCAGCCACGAGCAAATGATTAACGGTTGGCTCTTCCTCTCGCCAAACCTGCTCGGATTCCTGATTTTCTTTGCCGGGCCGCTGCTGCTCTCATTCTATTTTTCATTCACCGATTCCGACGCCTTCAACCCACCCAACTGGATTGGCCTCGAAAATTACGCAAAAATCTTCAACATCACCATCAAGCCCATCGACGATTTCAGCGTCATGGCGCGCGATGTGATGGATATCCGCGTCTATGACGAAGTGACCCGCTTCAGGATAGGCAACGGCGGGATACTCATCGGCGCACAAGACCGTCTCTTCTGGTTTGCCCTGCGCAACACCCTGACCTTCGCCTTGCTCGCCGTTCCCCTGAGCGTTATCCCGGCCCTGTTCCTTTCCAACCTGCTCAACATGAAACTGCCGGGCATGAAATTTTTCCGGGCCGTCTACTTCATGCCGAGCATCGCCGCCATCGTGGGTATATCGCTGGTCTGGCAGTGGCTGTACAACGCCACAATCGGCTACATCAACTATTTCATTACCTTGGGGGTCGAATTTCTCAACAACGGCTTTGGCCTGGGGTTGATTGACCCCAAAATCCAGTGGACATCCAACGTCGAAACCGCCCTGCTTTCCATCGTCATCATGGCCGCCTGGCAGACGATGGGTTTCAACACCGTGCTCTTCCTGGCCGGTTTGCAGAACATTCCTGGGGAACTGTACGAAGCCGCCACGGTGGACGGCGCCGGGGCGTGGGCCAGGTTCCGTCATATCACCATCCCCATGCTCGCCCCGACAACTTTCTTCGTCGTCACCATCACCACCATCCAGGCCATGCAGGTCTTCGAGCAAATCTTCATTTTGATTAATCCGCCTGAAGGCCCCGGCAACTCGACCATTTCGCTGGTTCTGTACCTGTACCGCAGTGGTTTCCAGAACTTCAACCAGGGCTATGCTTCTGCGATTGCCTGGGTACTCTTTATCCTTATCTTTGGCCTGACCCTGTTGCAGTTCCAGCGACAGCGCAAGTCCAGCATTTACGAGGGATAGACGCATGATTTTCAAATCCTATCGCCTGACCACTTTTCTCCGCAACCTGACCGTTTACGCCGTCCTGACCTTCTTTGCGCTCATCATGTTGTTCCCTTTCCTGTACATGCTGACAACATCCCTGAAGACCCCGGCAGACACCTTCCGCTATCCGCCGCGCATGTTGCCGC
Source organism: Anaerolineales bacterium (assembly GCA_046484545.1). Taxonomy (GTDB): domain Bacteria; phylum Chloroflexota; class Anaerolineae; order Anaerolineales; family Villigracilaceae; genus UBA8950. The sequence continues at coordinate 1,608 of JAWOIR010000353.1, read as the reverse complement.
GCACACCAGAGACTGTGGAAGTGCCCGGCTATGAGCAGCCATTGCCGCTCTACCTTGTCATTCACAATGGCGTTGAGCGTGAATTTGCCCTGCTGGAAAGCAATATCCGTGTCGGAATGTATGCGCCGCCTGAAAATCTTTCTGCCAGCGTTGAACGTAAATTGTCCGAAGTCAGCCCCACTGGCGGGGCGATGTCACAGCAAACCGCGCTGGTTGATGGCAAGGAAGAAAAACTCTTCGATGTTGAAGTCGATGGGCAAACGGTGCCAATGATACTGCTCAGCCAGACGACCGTAGGCCGCTTTGTCAACCCCGATAACCCGGATGAAAAAGTGTATCAAAATGTACGTCTGAGTACGCCCGTCGAGCGTATTACCTGGCATCCTGAAAACTACGCCGCAGTTATCGAACTGCAAGGCCTCGACCGCGCCCTGGCCAATACCGCCCTGGTGACCATCCTGGTCGTGTTGGGACAGTTGTGCACCTCGGTTATCGGCGGTTATGCCTTTGCGCGCCTGAAATTCCCCGGTCGCGACAGCATCTTCGTGGTCTATCTCGGTACCATTATGATTCCCTTTGTGCTGCTAATTGTGCCACTCTACCAGTTGATGGTGCTGATTGGCTGGACCAACAGCCTGGCAGCCCTGGTTGTTCCCTGGATTTTTACCGCCTACGGAACCTTCCTGATGCGCCAGTTCTTCATCACCGTCCCGAAGGAAATCGAGGAAGCCGCGATTTTAGACGGCGCCTCGCGCCTGGAGATTCTGACCAAAATCTTCATCCCGGCCAGCGTCCCGGCCCTGGCAACCCTTTCGACCTTCACCTTTCTCTACGCCTGGAACTCCTTTATCTGGCCGCTGGTCATCATCAACGTCGGCAACACCCAGAACCACGTCCTGACCCTGGCGCTCAACGTCCTGCGCGGGCGCGCCTCCGACACCCCCAACCTGATTCTGGCGGGTGCGGCGATTGCCATCATCCCGCCCCTGATTGTCTTCATCCTCGGTCAGCGCTTCTTTGTCGAGAGCGTTACCAGCAGCGGCGTGAAAGGATAAATCATGACCACCCTGGGCAATCCAAACCTGCACAATCCGCATCTCGACGGCGATTCATTTTTCCTGCCCGCCGGGCCAACAGGAATTTTGCTCTCACATGGCTACACCGCCACCGCCGCCGAAGTGCGCCTGCTGGCTGAAAAACTGCACGAGCAAGGTTACACCGTTGCCGGGCCGTTGCTGCCCGGTCACGGCACAAGCCCGCAGGAACTCAACCGCACCAACTGGCAGGAATGGGTCAAGGATGGACAGGAATTGCTCGACCGCCTTTTTGAAACCTGCGAACAGGTTTGGGTCGGCGGCGAGTCGATGGGCGGGGTACTGGCCCTGTACCTGGCCGCCAAAAACCCGAAAGTAAAAGGTCTGCTGCTGTATGCCCCGGCCATCAAATTGACGATGACCACCATTGACAAAATCAAACTCTATCTGGTCGCGCCTTTTATTGAACAGAATCCGCGCAGCGGGTTGGATAATCCTGACAAATGGCAGGGATACCCTGCTGTGCCGCTAAAAGGCGTCATCCAGTTGTTAAGATTCCAAAAAGCCACCCTGC
>JAWOIR010000309.1:0-2645 GCA_046484545.1 Anaerolineales bacterium | reverse complement strand
CCAACCCAGCCGAGGTCGCCGTCATTCAAGGAGTTGGAAACGTCGATGGAATAGGTAGCAGCCAGGTCGCTCCAGGATTCGCCGTCAGCGAAACGCTGCAGGACTTCATTGGCCTGCTCTTCAGTCTCGACCAGGATGTGCTGCGCCCAAACCTGCTCTTCAAACGGCTCAACGTCTTTTGCTATCAGGTCAAGCATTTGTTCCCTGATGTAAAGCGTTTCAAAGAAATAGCGATAATCGTCAGCGGTTAACTGGGTGTTTTCCTGCAAATTGGTAATGGTTTCGTCATAACTGCTCTGGAAACCATCGAAGGTATAAGGCGTTGCAGACGGCAAGGGGGTCGGCTCCGGGCCTTCGGTGGGTGCCGCAGTCGGCTCACTGGTTGGTTCCTGGGTGGGAACCAGGGTAGGTTCAGGCAAAGGGGTGACAGTGATAACCGCCAATTGGGTCGGGTTGAGGGTCGGGAATACAAAAGGCGTCAGGGTTGGGGCAGGGGTTGGTGCGCCGTCGGCATAGTAACCGAATTGCGACTGAATGTAACGGTCAACCTCCGCTGCGCTCGGTTCGATGCCCAGTTTTTTGGCTTCCTGACGAATCAAGCGGTCGTCAATCAAGCCATCCAGAACCTGCTGTCCAAGCGCCTGAGGCTGCTGAAGCTGCATGAAAATCTGTTGCAGGAGGCCGCCAAAGTTAGGGTCGCTGAAAGGGTCGTCCGCGCCGAACATTTGGGCAAACTGATAGTACTGCATGAAGTTGTTGGTCAGTTGCACTCGCTCCAGGCGAACCCGTCCTTGGAACTCGCGCAGGGTGATACGCTCGCCGTTAACACTGGCAACCGCACGCTGCGGCAGGAGGACAGTCGTGCTCAAGTAGCCATAAACAAGCAGGCCAACCACGACCACAATAATGGCAAGCGCCACAGACTGAATAGCAAGACTTTGCCTGCGCACAATCTCAGCGCGCGCAATGTGCCTTTTATTGATGATATTCTGATTTTTTGGCATGGGATTTACACAATTTCGGGGCATGGGGTTGGTTCCCATGCCCCGTTCTTTTGGCTAGTCATCCCGCCCTTGATACACAAAGGGTAGGAGCGCGATTTGCCGGGCGCGCTTGATGGCGCCAGCGACTTCACGCTGGTGCTTGGCGCAGGTTCCGGTCTGGCGGCGAGGACGAATCTTGCCATCCTCCACGATAAAGCGTCGCAACATATCGACGTTTTTATAATCAACTACAAGGTTTTTGTCAGCGCAGAACTGGCAGATTTTTGGCCGCGAAAAATAGCGGCGTTCTCCGCCCTGGCCGGATTCATTACTACGATAGTCATTCATGGACGTTTAACTCCGTGTCCGAAAGGTTAGAAAGGGAACTCGTCTTCGTTGGCAGAGGAGGTGTCGGGCGATTCTTGTTCGCTGGCCTGATTGTTGGAGTCGCGGCGTTCGCCAAGCATCATCATTTCATTGGCAACCACTTCAACGCTGGTGTGCTTGTTGCCTTCTTTATCGTCCCAGCGGCGGGTTTGCAGACGGCCTTCGATGTAAACTTGCTGGCCTTTGTTGAGATATTGCTTGCAAATTTCAGCCAGGTTTCCCCAGGCGACCACATTGAACCACTCGGTCTCCGTATGACGTTCGCCGTCTGCGGTATTCCAAGAGCGGCTGGTGGCAACCGTAAAGGTTGTTACCGGGCGGCCCGAAGGGGTATAACGCATTTCAGGGTCACGCCCCAGATGGCCAATAATCATGACTTTATTCAAACCACGGCTCATTTTTCTCTCCTCGTAAGACGAAAGATAATCAAATAAAACTAGGCAACCAGGGTAATCATGGAACGCAAAATCGATTCCTCGAAGCGCATACTCAGTTCGAGTTTCGCGGTGCCAGCAGCCGGCATGTTAGTCTCAAAGAGAACATACTGCCCTTCACGCTGCTTATCAATCTGGTAAGCCATACGACGACGACCCCAAACATCGGTCTTTTCGATGTCGCCGCCAGCCTCACCAATCCAGCCACTCACCTTTTCGACCATTTCTTTAAAAGCCGTTTCGTCCAGGTCAGGGTGGATGATACAAACCAACTCATATTTACGCATAGCAGGGAAACCTCCTTTCCTCGGGATTGCCCCCGGTCAACACCGTTGGTGAGCCGAAGGCGGAAAGCGCACGCCGCACAGGCGGGCGAATTAACAGGTGGATTTTATCACAGGATGAAAATAATGGACAGGTGCCAAATTTGGGAATTTTTTACGGACACCCAAGCATTTCCCGCGCCGAAGCGACCATCTCGTCGCGCTCTGGACCGGGGCCTGATTCCCGTTCAATGCGCGTCCACAACGCACACAGCGGGGGACGCATGAACTCGCGCGAAAAGCGGTAGGCCTCGCGGGTCAGGTTGAGGGCCTTTTGGTCGCGTCCGCTGTGGGCCAGGGCTTCGATGAAGACAAAGTTTTCGACCGGGTCATTGGGACGTTCGCCACGCGCCTGAGCCTGCTCATAGATTGCGAGAACGGCGTCCCAATCGGCGCGCTGGCGGGCCAGTTCGGCGCGGGAGAAGTAGTAGCACCAGTTGCGCGGAATTTCATCCCCGTAAAAATCGGGCAGACTCAGGCGTTTGGGGCTATCCACAATCAGGGACGGTTTACTAAAC
>JAWOIR010000168.1:0-10784 GCA_046484545.1 Anaerolineales bacterium | reverse complement strand
TCAAAGAATCCGAAATTGCACGCCTGTCTACAGCGCAGGATGTGTTCAAGTTGGTGGTGAAGAAGAAAGTAGAAGAATAGAAGAGTAAAGCAGGATGAAACCTGAAGATTTTTCCACGCTGCTTGAAATGCTCGCCTGGCGCGCCGAAGCAAACGGCGCGAGAGCGGCATTTACATTTAATAGTCAGCCGGTCGCGTTTGCAGAGATGTGGCGGAACATCAACCAGTTCGCGGCTTTCTTGTTAGCGGGTGGCCTCCGGCGCGCGGAACCAGTCATCGTGGCCCTGCCGAACGGTGTGGAGTTTTTCCCGGCATTCTACGGCATTCAGCGCGCGGGCGGGGTTGCCGTGCCGGTTTTTCCCGAGGCGGGCGCGGAGCGGATTTTCTCGCTGGCGGGGTTGTGCGGGGCGCGGGTCATCGTCGTGCCGTCAGACCTGCCAGCCGGGAGATTGTCGAAGGTTCGGGAGGAAGGCGCGGGGCGCAGTCTGCGCGTCGTGACGGTAACGGAATCCGCCGGGGCACACAGCCCGGCCCAATTCCCGGCCATCCTGCCTGAAGACATCGCCTTCCTGCAATACACATCCGGCAGCACCGGCAACCCCAAGGGCGTTATACTGACCCAGGCCGGGCTGCTGGCGAACATCCGCCAGATGATTGCGGGCATGCAGATTACACCGGGCGAGATTTTTGTCTCGTGGCTGCCGGTCTACCACGATATGGGCCTGATTTTGAAGACGATGGTACCATTTTATCTAGCCGCGGAGACGCACCTGCTGCCGACCAACCTGCGGGATGTGCACCCCTGGCTGGAGACGATTGCGCGAACCAGGGCGACGTTCACAGCCGCACCCGATTTTGCTTACCGTTTAATGTTGCGAAACATTACCCCAGGCGATTACGACCTTTCGAGCCTGCGCGTAGCACTGAATGCCGCCGAACCGGTGCGAGCGGTGACGGCACGCGATTTTGAAGCCATGTTTGGCCTGCAAAATGTGATGACCGCCGGCTACGGGCTGGCTGAGGCGACAGTGGGCGTGAGCATGAGCCAACCGGGTGCGCCGCTACGCGCCGACCAGCGCGGATTTGTTTCAGTGGGCCAGCCTTTCCCGGATGTGGAATTGCTGATTGTGAAGATGGACTCCGTTTTACCGCCGGGTGAAGTTGGCGAAATTCTCATCCGCTCGAAGGCCAATTCGTTGGGCTACTTTCGAAACGTCGCCGAAACCGAGAAGTTATTCTGGCGCGAGGGCTACTTCCACAGCGGCGACCTGGGCTACCTGGATGCGGATGGCTTTTTGTATATTGTCAGCCGCAAAAAGAACATCATCAAGCGCGGCGGCGAGACAATTTCACCGCAGGAAATCGAAGAAGTAGTGGATTGTCTGCCGGGCGTGCGTTATTCAGCGGCACTAGGAATCGACCGGGGCAGCATGGAAGGTGAGCAAGTATATGTCTTTGCCGAAATCCGCGCTGGCAAGGGGGTGGCGCAAGATGCACTGTATGAATTGTCACTTTCAATGGTGGAACGTTTCACCGCACATATGGGATTCCGTCCGGCGCGGGTCTATTTGCTCAAGCCGCGCAGTATTCCGCTGACGCATAACGGCAAAATCCAGCACGGACGCTTGAAGGAAATATTTCTAAATGACAGTTTGCGCACACAAGGCGCGATTTTGTATCCTGATTATTGAGAAGAGATTTCAAAATTTTGGAGGCAGCATGAACCCGCGTGGTCGCTATATTCCCCTGAGCAAAAATGGATTTGCCTTTCCCCCCTTTCCTGTTCCAACCAACGGCACTCCGCTTGTGGCGATGTCCTTGCCCGAGGACACTGAATTGCTGGTCTTTTCGCGCGGCGGCGCATGGCGCGGGCTGGTCGCCCGTGAGATGGCATATCACCATATCGCCCAGGGTGAACTGGCTGGTGAGCCGTATCTCATCAGTTTTTGAGCGCCGTGCAACAGCGGGGTCGGTCTGACCCCAATTGTAAATGGCAAAATTCATCATTTTGGCGCGATTGGCTTTTCAAACGGGTTGGCGGTACTCGGCGACCGCGAGACGCGCACCCACTGGGACCACATCACCGGCGAGGCATTCAAAGGGCCGCTCTGTGGCTGTCAGTTGGACGCCTGGCCCATCCGTATGACAACGGTTCAGTCCGCGCTGGAAGAATGGCCGGGGCTGGAGGTTTCACTCTCCACGCATCGCAGTTTTCGTCGCTGGCTGGCCCAGAAAATCTATCCGCGCTTCCTGCAAAGCCGCGGATTTATCCCGCCGCCCTTTTTCCTGTCAATGAGCACGCCGATTGACCCGCGCCTGGACAAACTCACCCAGGGCCTGGGCGTGGTCGTTGGGAAAAAGGCCAGGTTCTACCCTTTGAGCACCATCCCCGCTGGGGGTGTGGATGATGACTGGGGCGGACGCATCCTGCACATCGAGAAAAACCCGCTGGATGGCGTTCCCCGCGCGAGATGGGTTAATTCTGACGAGGAACCCTTTCAGTTGCTCAGTCGTTGGTATGGGTTTGTGTTTACCTATAAGGGATGTGATGTGTATGAGAGTGAATAATAAATCTGCTACAGCACAACCCGCCAACCATGCCGACAACAGCCTGATATTTCCCCCCAAATGCGGAGATTTATCACGGGAATTCCCAAAGAGCCCCACACAGCAGGTGTCTAGATTCCAATGAGCCAAATCGGCAGTATACTTGCCCCAGTGGACAAACTCTTCGACTCGGTCGAGCGCATCACTTTCTACAACCCCGAAAACGGCTACACTGTCCTGTGCGGCCTGGTTTTGACCGTAGCAAACCTGTCTGCACTGACAAAATTGGGGCATCGGGTCAAGATTGCGGGAGGATAGTGAAGTGGTCAAGACGATAAATCTTCATAGTTCCCGCCGCTTCATTCTTCTAGCCCCGCCCTGGTTTGCGCTGGTAATTGTCCTTGCCGGGGCATTCACCCCCGGTTACTCTCACTTTGGCCAGGCCATCAGCGAACTGGCCGCGCCCGGCGCGCCACTGGCCTTATTCGTGCAATATGCCGGATTTGTACCCCTGGCTTTTGCCATCCTCCTCTTTACCTGGGAAATGCGCCGACACCATCCCGATACGCACCTGGTGACCGGATTGTTTTTCATCACCGGGCTGGCCTTGCTCGTGGCCGGCATTTTTCCAACCGACGAATTTGGACGGCGGATTACGCTTTCCGGAAAAATTCACGCCATCGCAGGCATCACTCTGATACTCTCAGCCTGCCTGACACCCCTGGCCGTCGCGTTGGGCGGAAAGCGCGGACGCGGCCTGCGCCTTTACTCCCTGATAACCGGCCTGGCGCTGGCCTTGCTGTTCGTCTTTCTGCCTAATGGCGTTTCACCGGCCTTAATTCAACTCCACAAAACGGTTCTGGCTGGCTTCTTCGACTTCTGGTACACCAATCACGGCCTGTGTCAGCGCTTGATTTTTGGAGTATATTTTCTTTGGCTGACCGTCGTCACCTGGTCAGACAATCTCATCAAGCGAGAAATTTATGAAATTTGAAACTATTCACAATGTCAAAATCCCAAAAATCGGCTTTGGCTGCTGGAGCATTGGCGGCGAAAGCACCGCCAACCCCGCGGACGACGAACGCTCGCTCTCAGCCCTGCAGTCCGCCATCGAACTGGGCTATACCCACTTCGACACCGCCGAATACTACGCCGCCGGTCATTCGGAAGAATTGCTCGGCCAGGTTGTCATCGAATCGGGCAAGCCACGCGAAGATTTTTTCATCGCCTCCAAAGTCAGCCCGGAGCATCTGGGTTATGACGATGTCTTGCGCTCATGTGAGAACAGTCTGCGCCGCCTGGGCATGGAAGCCCTCGACCTGTACCTGATTCACTGGCCCGCACGCGGGATGAACCTGCCGGAAACCTTCCGCGCCCTCAACCAACTGGTGCGCGAAGGACGCGTCCGCCACCTGGGTGTCAGCAACTTCGGCTTGAAACTGCTCAAAGAAGCCCAGTCCTTGTCCGAGACCCCGCTGCTGACGAACCAGGTTCCCTACAGCCTCCCAGACCGCTCGTATGTCGAAAACGGTGTGCTGGCATACTGCCAGGAAAATGACATCCTGCTGACCGCCTACTCGCCGGTCAAGAGCCGTTTCTTCAAAGGCAAAAAACTGGCCGACTTTGCCCGCAAAAAAGGCAGCACCCCCTTCCAGATTGGGCTGGCCTGGCTCGTCCAACAGCCGCGCATCATCACCATCCCGACCTCCTTCAACCCCCAACACCAGGCCGAAAACCTGGCCGCCGCTGACCTGCACCTGACAGCAGAAGAAATGGCGATGCTCAACGAGTTGGCCTGACCAATCCGAATTGAAAAAACACCTTTCAATATGAGCATATCGGAATTCAGTTCTCTGATATTTGCCGTAAAGAAGGCCGCATTTTGGGGTATGAGCGTGCGCAAGTACGCTCATACCCCAAAATGCGGGGGCTTACACATCCCTGCTATAAAATCCACACAAAGATTATGATTTGCCGAATTAAAGATAAGTCCCATATTTTATCGAAAACCTGGCAAGTACCCAACCATTCAAGGACACAGCCAACGTCACTCACAAGTCAGGAAGGCTGCTTAATACGGCGGGCTTGCACCGCAAGATATTGAAATGCCACAGCCCCCACGCCAAGGGAAAACCAGAAAGTGAAAGCGCGATAAACAAGGGTAATCACAATCGCAGCGGTCCATTCCACACGCAAGGAACGCAATGCCAGAACAAACATACCTTCCATTACACCTATCCCAGCCGGCGTTGGTGAAACAATCGTAAACAAATACCCGATTGCAAAACCACCAATAATTGTTCCCTCTGAAAACGGGACATCAAATGAAAGAAATATCAACAACAAGATGACAATAAGCACAGCCTTATTTATGAGTGCCAGAAAAAACGGGGCTATCAATCGTCCGGGGTTGTTGGGCAAAGCGGATAAACCATCAGACAATTCTTTAGAAAAGTGACGAACGCTCTCGATATTAAGAAGGTCGCGACGAAACACCGACTGGGAGAAGCGATTGAGACCAAATCCAACCATGTCCAACAAGCCAGAGAGTTTTTCGTAAGATTGAGAACCAAGATATAGGATGATGGCTAAAATAAGCGTAATTAGCAAAATAAGCAAAGATGCAAGGATTTCATCTGCATCCAGATTATTTCGACGAAAAAGAACAATCAGTCCCAAAATTAGTATCGCCAAAAAAGCCAGGTAATCAAGAAATAATGAAATCGCCCCAGCAGCGGTTACTTTTCCTGACGAATGACCTCTCTTTCTGCCATCTGTAACAAACAGCGCCATACCTCCCGCTCCGGCAGTAGGCGCGATGACATTGATAAAGTTAGCTGCAATTGCCACAAGGGTAAGACGACTTGCACTTTCCCGTATCCCCAGCGCAATGTATATCGCCCGAAAAGTTAGCCCAAGGTTGATAAACCAGGCTATTTGAGCACCCAGGGCCAAAACTAGAAACCCCAGCTTGGCGCGATGCAAACTATCTGCCATTCGTTCAAGTTCGCCAAAGCTGGTTATAAGAAGAAAAACACTAAGCAAGAATACAATTCCAACAATCCATTTTCGCATGGGCAAATTATAACCAAGTAACGCCTATCCTTGGTCCAGGACACTCAAATGTTGTCGATTTTGATTTACTGCATAAAAATGGACTCTTTGAGAAGGCTCTCTGATATTTGCCGTGAAGGAGGCCGCATTTTGGGGTATGGGCGCGCGTATGCGCGCCCATACCCCAAAATGCGGGGGCTTACCACGGGAACTCCTAATAAATTCCGGTCATTATTCCCTCAAAAAGATGACATTTTACATGATTTGTCTGACAAATTTTGCGCTATAATAAAAAGGATAATTCAGGTTACAATTCAGTTACCCAGCCCTATAGCACGGCGGTCGTTCGGTTCAAACCCGACGGCGGGAGGACGGCTCTCGAAAAGCGCCGCCGCCACCCTTTTATTTTGCCCCTCGTCTCCCCCATAATCGCGCGGTTCAGCGAAAATAGGGGACGAAAGGGGGTAAGGAGCCGCCCTTATGAGTCTCTGGAAAGAATATCTCCATCCCCAAACTGTACAAGAAGCCGTGCAGGCCCTGGCCTCCGCCCCCGTCCCTGCGATTCCCATCGCGGGCGGCACCGATTTAATGCTCGACCTGCAACAGGGCAATCACACCCCCGTCCACACCCTGGTCGACCTGTCCGGCATCCCCGAAATGTGTTTGCTCGAAATCCGCGGCGAGAAGTTGTACATCGGCGCGAGCGTGCCGCACAACCGCATTGTCGAATCGCTGCTGGTGCGGGAACATGCCAGTTCGCTGGTCGAATCGTGCGGGCTGATTGGCGGGCCGCAAGTGCGCAACTCGGCCACACTGGGCGGGAATGTCGCCCACGCTCTGCCCGCCGCAGACGGAACCATCGGCCTGCTGGCATTGGATGCGGAAGCCGAAGTCGCTTCGCCCTCAAGCCGCCGCCTACTCCCGCTACATGAACTTTTCGCCGGCCCCGGCAAGTCGACCCTCGCCCCCGATGAAATCATCGTCGGCTTTTACGTCCCCCTGCGCAAGCCGCGCCAAGCTTCGGCCTTTTGCCGCGTCATGCGCGCCCAGGGAATTGCCCTGCCAATACTCAACCTGGCCGCCTGGGTCGAGCGCGATGGCGAGGTCATCCGCGTTGCGCGGGTCGCCGTCGGCCCGGCTGGCCCAACCCCCTTCCGCGCCATCGAAACCGGAAAATACCTGAGCGGAAAAGTCTTCAGCGCAGAAACCATCGCCGGCGCGCAGGAAACCTTGCTCGCCGAAGCCAAATTCCGCACATCCCCAGCCCGCGCGACCGCCGAATACCGACGCGAGCTGGTGGTGGTCCTGTTGAAAAACGCATTATCCACCGCCTGGGAAAGGGCGGGACAATAATCATCAGTCTCATCGAATATCGATGAGCGACTACCGAATTTCGATTATCGAATAACGAATAGCGAGTATCCCTATGAAAAAAACACAACTCACTTTAACCGTAAACGGCAACACTCACACCCTCGCCTCCATCCCTGGCGAAACACTGGCTGATTTGTTGCGCAAACGCCTGCACCTGACCGGCACAAAAATCGGCTGCAACGAAGCCGAGTGTGGCGCGTGTACCGTCATTATGGACGGCGAACCGGTGCTTTCCTGCTCCACCCCGGCAGAACGCGCTGATGGCAAGACGATTACCACCATCGAAGGCCTTGCCAAACCTGAAAAGTTACATCCACTTCAGGAAGCCTTCATCACCCACGGCGCGGTGCAGTGCGGATTTTGCATCCCCGGCCAGATTATGACCGCATACGACCTGCTGGAGAAAAATCCCGAACCCACCTCCGGCGACATCCGCCACGCGCTCAAGGACACCATCTGCCGCTGCGCCGGCTACCCGACGATTGAGAACGCCATCCTGGCCGCCGCTGACTCTGTCCGCACCGGACAGCCAGTCGCCGGCCCCGACATCCCTGATTCCATCATCGAAGGGCAAACCGTCGGCAAGTTGAAAGTCCGCCCGGATGGGGTTGAAAAGGTCACGGGCAGCGCGATTTACACCGACGACCTGATTTTCGAAAATATGCTCTTCGCCGCCGTCAAACGTGCGGGCGTGCCGCACGCCTTCGTCCGCAAAATCGATGTAGAAAAAGCCCGCAACGCCCCCGGCGTCGTATCCGTGCTGACCGCCGAAGATGTCCCCGGCGAAAACATTCACGGCCTGGTCACACTCGATTGGCCGGTCATGGTCGGCATTGACGAACGTGTCCGCTATGTCGGCGACGCGATAGCGATTGTCGCCGCCGAAAGCCAGGAAGCCGCCAAAGCCGCAGTCGACTTGATTGAAGTCGAATTCGACCTCCAGCCGGTCATCAGCAACGCAGTCCAGGCGCGCGAAGAAGGCCAGCCGCAAATCCACGAGAAGGGCAACCTGCTCAAGCACATCAAAGTCCGCAAGGGCGACCCGGAAATTGGCTTCGCCGAATCAGACATCGTACTGGAACACACCTTCCACACCCCGGCCCACGACCACCTGTTCATCGAACCAGAATGCAGCATCGCCGTCCCTGAAGGCGAGCGCATGTTGATTTACGTCGGCTCGCAAATTCCGTACCAGGACCGGACGCAGGTCGCCCGTGCCCTGGGCTGGGACGAGAGCCGGGTACGCATCCTCGGTCAGTTGATGGGCGGCGGATTCGGCGGCAAGGAAGACATCGCCGGGCAGATTCACGCCGCACTGCTGGCCAACGCCACCGGGCAACCCGTCAAACTGCTCTTCGACCGCCACGAGAGCCTGATAGTCCATCCCAAGCGCCACGCCACCCAAATCAAGGTCAAGATTGGCGCGAAGAAAGACGGCACGCTCGTTGCCGCCAAAACCGAACTATACGGCGACACCGGCGCGTATGCCTCGCTGGGTGAAAAAGTGCTCACCCGCGCCACCACCCACTCGGCTGGCCCGTACATTATCCCGCACGTCCACGCCGACTGCTACGCCATGTACACCAACAATCCCCCGGCAGGCGCCTTCCGCGGATTTGGCGTGCTACAGTCGGCCTTTGGCATCGAAACCGTGCTGGATATGCTGGCCGAAAAGCTCGGCATGGACCGCATCGAATTGCGCCGCAAAAACGCCCTGCGCGTTGGCGGCGAAACCAGCACCGGACAGGTTATGCGCGAGAGCGTCGGGCTGATTGAGTGCATTGACAAGGTATCAAGTACCATGTGCCAAGTGTCAGGTTTATCACGCGATGAACTATTCAAGCCGCGCCTGACACCTGACAACCCGCACCTGATACGCAGTTGGGGTTTTGCCTCCGGCTTCAAGAACACCGGTCTGGGCGGCGGCGCGGACGATTGTGCTGGCGCGGAAGTCGAACTGTACGAGGACGGCCTGTTCGAGGTGCGCTCCTCCTCTGCTGAACTCGGCCAGGGTCTGGTGTCGGTCATGCGCATGATTGTGGCCGAGGAACTCTCTCTCCCCGCAGAGCAGGTCAAAGTCCTGGTGATGGACACCGATCTGACCCCCAACGGCGGCCCGACCACTGCCTCGCGCCAGACCTACGTCACTGGTAACGCTTCAAGATTGGCGGCCAAGACTCTGCGAGAAGCAATCACCGCCACACTGGCCGAAAAGTTCGACCAGCCGCCAGGCAATATCCGCTTCGAGGGCGGCAACGTACGCGTCAACGGCCACAGCCTCACCATGAAGGAAGTTTACAGCGAGATGAAAGCCGCCGGGAAAGATCCGCGCGTGCTGTATGATTACCACGCCCCGGCCACAACCCCGCTCGGCACCCCCGGCGACATGCACATCGCTTTCTCGTTCGCCTCGCAAGCTGCCGAAGTGGAAGTCAACACCCTGACCGGTGAAGTCAAGGTCCTGCGCGTGATTGCCGCCAACGATGTCGGCCACGCCATCAACCCGCTCGGCCTGCGCGGACAAATCGAAGGCGGCGTGGTGATGGGCGTCGGGCATGCCCTGCTCGAAAACTTCATCACCAAAGACGGCATGGTCGTCACCGACCGCATGTCGCGCTACCGCGTCCCGTCCATCGTCCACACGCCCGAAATCATCCCCATCGTGGTCGAAGACCCGGCTGCGGACGGCCCCTACGGCGCGAAGGGTGTCGGCGAAATCGTGTTGATTCCCACCCCGCCCGCCATCACCAATGCCATCTACAACGCCGTCGGCGTGCGCTTCGATACCCTGCCAGTCGACCAGGAGAAACTGCTCTGGGCGATGGAAAAGAAAGCGTAACACAAGATAAATCCCGTGCAACGAAATGCTCCGTCCATTACTGGACGGAGCATTTTTAATTTCAGACAATTTTTGTCTTGACAAATCCGCCCATCTGCATATAATCACGCCCAACTTAACAAGCAAAAACAAAGACGTGGACGAGTACGCTTCAAAGCGATTTTCAGAGAGCCGGTGGTTGGTGTGAATCCGGTAAAAGCGCAGAAGCCGAATGGCCCACCGAGTTGAGCGGACGAAAGGCAACGATTAGTCCAATCCGGGAACTCCCGTTACAGAGCGAGGACATAATCAGTGTTCAGTAACCATTGACGTGTCCGAAAAAAGTGACGCTGGCCTTCCTTTCCCTGTTGCATCACAACAGGGAATTTTTCTTAAGCAAGCGTAAATTGGGTGGTACCACGGGAGTCCCCTCTCGTCCCAACGGACGAAGGGGATTCTTTTGTTAAGGCTTCGTGCTAGCCGCCTTCAGGCGGCTTCGCAAAATAGCCCGGGCATTCATGTCCAGGCGGGCCAAACGAGAGAAAAAAACTCAGATTGTCAGAATCGCCAAAAAAGGAGAAAAACCCTATGCACAGCTCCAAACCCCGTCTGCTGACCGGTGACCGCCCGACAGGCAAACTGCATCTCGGCCATTATGTTGGTTCGCTGGCCAATCGCGTCAGACTGCAACACCAGTACGAATCCTTTCTCATCATCGCCGACCTGCACACCCTGACCACCCGCCCTGAGCGCGCCCATATCGGCGAAATTCCGCTCTTCATCCGCGAGATTGTGCTCGACTATCTCTCTGTCGGTATCGACCCCGAAATCAGCACCATCTTTGTCCAGTCGGCCATCCCGGAGACTTACGAACTCAACCTGCTCTTCGAGATGCTGGTGACCGTCCCGCGCCTGGAACGGCTGCCCTCGCTCAAAGATATGGCCCGCGACGCCAATCTCGAGACGATGCCCTTTGGCCTGCTCGGCTACCC
>JAWOIR010000148.1:0-12613 GCA_046484545.1 Anaerolineales bacterium | reverse complement strand
CTCAAGCACTTTGTCATCGATTCGCTCACCCGCGAACTCGAAACAGACAACCCTCCTTATGAAAAGCGCGAGGCTTTCGTCAAGCAAAAATTGGAGGATGTGTTTGCGCGCCTGGGAAACAAAGTCCCCGCTTCAATACGCCAGCAGTTGACACAGGAAACACTTAACGAAGTGCTCGGCTATGGCCCGATTGAACCTTTACTGCACGACCCCGACGTGACCGAAGTGATGGTGAACGGCCCGAAGAAAGTTTACGTCGAGAAAAAGGGACAATTGACCAAGACCGGCATTATTTTCGACAGCGACGAACACGTCCTGCGGGTCATTGACCGCATCATCCTGCCGCTTGGCCGCCGCGTCGACGCCGACAGCCCGACGGTCGACGCTCGCCTGCCGGATGGCTCGCGTGTCAATGCCGTTATCCCGCCGGTCGCCATTGATGGGCCAACCATCACCATCCGCAAATTCCGAAAAGACAAATTATCCGTTCAGGAATTGGTGGATTTTGGCTCCTTGACCGCCCAAATGGCCGAGTTCCTGCGCGCCTGCGTCATCAGCCGCCTGAATATCGTCATTTCCGGTGGAACCGGTTCCGGCAAAACCACCTTGCTCAACGTCCTTTCGAGCATGATTCCCGACGATGAGCGCATCGTCACCATCGAGGACGCCGCCGAACTGCAATTGCAGCAAGACCATATCGTCCGGCTTGAGACCAAGGTAGCCAACGTCGATGGCAGAGGCCAGGTCAGCATCCGAGACCTGGTGCGCAACTCACTGCGTATGCGTCCTGACCGCATCGTCGTCGGTGAATGTCGCGGCGGCGAAACCCTCGACATGCTCCAGGCCATGAATACCGGCCACGACGGCTCGCTGACCACCCTGCACGCCAACACCCCTCGCGACGCCCTGGCGCGCCTGGAGACAATGGTCTTGATGGCCGGAATGGATTTACCAATCAAGGTTATCCGCCAGCAAGTTTCCGCAGCGGTTGACCTGATTATCCAGCAGACTCGTCTTAAAGACGGCGCGCGCAAAGTAACCGCGATTACCGAAGTGGCCGGGATGGAAGGCGACACCATTGTACTGACCGACATCTTCAAATTTGAACAAACCGGCATGACCACTGATGGCAAAGTCATTGGGCAACTCAAACCAACCGGCATCCGCCCGTTGTTCACGCCGCGCCTGGAAATGGGCGGATTCAAATTGTCTGCCGAGATATTTGGCGCAAACCTGGGAGAAATGCTGCGCCGCCGCTAAACGTGATGAAAGAGAAACTCACGAGTATAATCAGCATAACCTTTTTACCGAGAGGATAACCCATGAGCCATCAAGCCCAAATAGCCATTCGCACGCGAAAATTGGGAGTGTTGATTCGAGACGCCCGCTCCACCGCGCGCAAATCGCTGACCGAGTGCGCCAGCGCTATCGGCGTTACCCCGGCAACCTTGCGCGCTTATGAGCAAGGACGCAAGTCGCCGTCCCTGCCAGAACTGGAAGTGCTCTCTTACTACCTCGAACTGCCCATCCAGCATTTCTGGAGCAACACGGCCCTCTCGAACGAACAGTCGCGCACCGAGCCACTTAACTTGCAAGCCCTGGCATCCATCCGCCAACGGATTATCGGGGTGTTGCTGGCGCAAAAACGCCAGCAATTCAGCATTTCGCTCAAAGCCCTCTCGCTCGAAGTCGGAATTCCCACCAGCCGCCTGAAAGCCTACGAAACCGGGCAACGACCGGTGCCGCTGGCTGAACTGGAGGCAATCCTGTCGGTTGTTGGCTCACGTATCGAAGTATTTTTCGACCAAAACGGCCCCATCGGTCAATGGATGACCGAACAACAGGCCATTCAGGAATTCCTCGATTTGCCGCCAGAGTTGCGGAATTTTGTCTGCGTGCCGGTCAATCGTCCTTACCTGGAACTGGCGCGCAACCTGAGCACACTCTCTACCGATAAACTGCGTTCGGTGGCCGAGGGCCTGCTCGATATTACGCTGTAGCACATCCCATTTTTACGCGAGGCATTATGACCGAAAACGACCTCCAAGCAATGAAAGACCAGGCCAGCCAGTGCTACCAGGAAGGAGACTTCGAGCAAGCCGCCGACCTGTTCGCAAAAGCCGCCCAGGCTTATCAAGATGCCGGGGATGCCCTGACTGCCGCTGAATTGCGCAACAACCAGAGCGTGGCCTTGCTGCAAAACGACGACGCCCAGAGCGCACTGGATGCTGCGCTGGACACCGATGCCATCTTTGCCGAAGCGGGAGACGTTCGCCGACAGGGGCTTGCCATCGGCAACCAGGCTGCCGCGCTAGAAGAACTTAAACGCATCGATGAAGCCCTTGAGCGCTACCAGGTCTCCGCCGATTTGCTCGAACAGGCTGGCGAAGACCAGATGCGCGCCCTGGTGATGCAATCCGTTGCCTGGATATATATCCGGCGCGGGAAATTCTTCGAGGGCTTGTTCACAATGAACTCCGGGTTGCGCGGCGTCAAAAACCCGACCTTGAAACAGCGTATCCTGCGGACAATACTCAAATTGCGCACATGGTAAACCTGAACACCTGCCTGCGCCCAGCCGAACCCAACGACCAGAAAGACATTGCCCATCTCGTCTACTTTGAGCCGAACGTCCATCGCCACCTCGATTGGCGTTCCCCGCTGGATTGGCTAGGCGCACCCGAATACTGGGTACTCGAACAGGGAAACACCATCTCTGCTGTACTGGCCTGCCCTCCCGACCCGCCAGGGATTGCCTGGGTGCGCCTTTTTGCCCACATTCACGACATCCCTGGCAACGAAGCCTGGGAAAAACTCTGGCAATTTGCGCGCGAGCAAGTCATCGACAAAAATGGCAACATCGCCGTCGCCATCACACTGCAGGAATGGTTTGGCGAGACTCTGCAGCGCAGCGGCTTCTCGCTGACACAAAAAATCGTTGTACTGGATTACGACCCCGCACAGCCGCCCTATCCCCGGAAAACCGTATCCATCCCGCTTCGCCCAATGAACGAGAAAGACCTGCCAGCCGTAGCCGCGCTCGACTCCGCTTCTTTCCTGCCAATCTGGCAAAACTCGCAGGCCTCGCTCCAAATGGCTTTTAGCCAGGCAGGTCTGGCCACCGTCATGGAAGAAGACGGACAACTGGTCGGATACCAAATCAGCACCAGCAGCCCCTTTGGCGTTCACTTGGCCCGGCTGGCCGTCCTGCCCAGCCATCAGGGGCGTGGACTAGGCCTCGCCCTCGTGCAAGATTTAATCCGCCACGCATCCCAACACACACTGGGGCGCATCACCGTCAACACCCAGGACGACAACACGTCCTCACTTTCCCTGTACAAAAAACTCGGTTTTCAGCTGACAGGCGAACAATATCCGGTTTATACTTTCGCCTGAAGATAAGGAGATAGCATGTCCCGCCCCGATTCTGTAATTGTCAATGGACTCGTCCGCCAGGCACTCATTTCAGCAGAGGAAGTCATGGGTGCAAACGGCCTGAACGCCGTTCTGCGCTCCTCCGGCCTGGAGCGCTACATCGGCAATTTTCCCCCAAATGACATGCAGCCAGGCATCAAAACATCCGACTACGCCCGCCTGAACGAAGCCATTGAGGAATTTTATGGGCGCGGAGGTCGGGGCATGTTGCGCCGAATCGGCAAGGCATCCTTTCAATACGGCGTCCGTGAACAGGCCGCCCTGCTGGGTATTGCCGGGGCTGCCATCAAGTTGCTGCCTGAAAAACAGCGCATCAAATTCATCCTGAATGGTATGGTCAACGCCCTCAAAAAATCGAACCCGGAAGTGGACGCCTGGGTCGAAGAACGAGACAACAGCCTGGCCTATATAGAAAAAACCTGCGCCATCTGCTGGGGGCGCAACAGCGAGACATCAATTTGCCATCTGTACGTCGGCTCTGTCACCGAAGCCGTGCAATGGGCAACCGGCAAAGAATACAATATCATCGAGACACATTGCCTTGCTAAAGGCGACGAATACTGCCGCTTTGAAGTGGGAGAATCCAGGACATAAACGCGGCAAGCCGCAGCCTAACCAGACCTTCATCGAATTATCAGTACTTCACGAAGGTTAAAAGAGTTTCCGATTTTTGGTATGTGTGGCGGGCCGCAAATCCGCGCCCGCCACACATACCAAAAATCGGGTTTCTCTGAGGTGTTTCATGAACTACTGATTATAAGAAAATCATGTGACTTTCCCAAACATTGCTGGACAAATTGCATCTGGTATGGCAGAATAATTCAAATATCTGCATTTAAGGAGAATAAGAGAAATGAGTAAACGTCAGGAAATACGCGACAAACGCCGCAAGCAACAAATGACCCAGCGTATTGCGATTGGCGCCATCGTTTTGGTCGGCGCGCTTCTGGTGGCATTTGCCCTGATACTTCCCAGTCTGAATCAGGAGCCTATCAACACCGTCGACCTGAAACCGCGTCCCCAGGCCGACTTCAACCGCATGGGCGACCCAAACGCGCCTATCACCATCACCGAATTTTCAGATTATAAGTGTGGTCACTGCGGCACATTTGCGCTGCAAACCGAGCCGCTGTTAGCGGAAGAATTCGTCGCAACCGGTAAAGTGCTGTTTATTTACCGCTCGATGGGCGGATGGAGCGCCCAATCATTGCTGGCTATCGAAGCTTCTTACTGCGCCGCAGATGAAAACAAGTTCTGGGAATTTCATGACCTGGTTTTCATCAATCAAACCTCAACACTCAACAACAGCCTGATGAATCAATTTGCGAGCGAACTCGGCCTGGATGAAGCCGCCTTCAACTCCTGCCTGACAGGTGGCAAGTATCGTGAGCTTGCCACCCAAGATGGTGTTGATGGCAGCGCATTAGGTGTTACCGGAACCCCGACATTCATTTTTACCGATACTGCCACAGGTGAAGAATTCGCCCGTCTGCCCGGTAATTACCCAATTGACGCCTTCCGCCAGGAAATCGAAACCTACCTGGCTTCCAGGGGCAACTAAGGGTAAGCGGGGCTGTGGCTCTTTGAGAATTTCTGTGATAAGTCTCCGCATTTAGGGTTGTGAGCGCGCTTACGCGCGCTCACAACCCTAAATGCGGCCTTATTCATGGCAAATATTGGAGAAGCAGCAGTCTATTTTAAAAAGCAAAACTGCCGGAGCACCTGAAAATCCCCGGCAATTTTTTAATTGACAGACTAACCACCGAAGTACGCAACCGCCCATACTATCAGCGGCGCAACCAGGATGGCTGGCAGGAAATTGCCAACGCGGATTTTTTTGATTTCAAGCAAACTACTGATAGCCAACCCAAACAGGATAACGCCGCCGGTGGCGGTCATTTCGGTCATCATCGCTTCGGTAATGACGCTGCTTAAAGTTCCGGAGAGCAGGCTGATGCCGCCCTGGTAAACGAAGACCGGCAAAATCGAGAACATGACGCCAATTCCCAGGGTCGAAGCAAAGGCAATCGAGATAAAGCCGTCTAGCACCGATTTGACCGCCAACAGTTGGAAGTCACCAGTCAGGCCGTCTTGAATCGAACCCATAATGGCAATCGGCCCGGTGCAATAGAGCAGGGAGGCAGCCAGGAATCCGCGCACAAAGCGGCTGGAGGTCCCACCTTCGCTAGAGCCGGTAAACTTCTCCTGAAGCCAGAGTCCCAGGTTGGCGATTCCGTCTTCAATTCGCCACCACTCCCCCAGCACCGCGCCGATGATTAATGCGCCCAACACGACAAGCGATTGACCCGTTCCGAGAAACATTTGCAGGCCGATGGCGGCTGTGAACAGCCCCATGCCGTTGACAACCGTATCCTTGAGTTTATCCGGCAGGCGCGCGCCAAAAATAATCCCGATTAAACTCCCGGCAATGATGGCAATGACGTTGATGATTGTTCCGGTCATAAAGGTTAGTGGTCTTTGGCAAGGTTGCTCTTCTTACCGGCATGGGCATTTTCGGCCAGTTCGAGCATAAAAATGAGTGACGACAAACGGTTGAGATAAGCCAGTAAATACTGGTTTTCGAGGCCCCCACTGTGGAAAAGGGCGACAACACGCCGCTCAGCCCGGCGGACAATCGTGCGCGCCAGGGCCAGGGCAGCGCTGGCAGGCACATCACCCGGTACGATGAATTCGCGCGGCAGTTCTGTAGATTGTTCCAATTCATCGGTTTTTTCTTCCAGCCAGCGCACACGGGATTCGTCGATGCTGCGGAATTTAGCGGCATTTTCGGGCGTTGCGCCGACTTCGGCCATTAACTGATACAGGTCGCGCTGGGCTTCGAGAAGCAGGACAGCTGTCCGCTCAGATTGAGCACTGGCGCGGGCCAGCCCCATGGCGGCGGTGGCTTCGTCCACAGCGCCAAGGGCTTCGATACGGTCATCGAATTTCGGCACACGGCCCTCGCCCAGCAGGCCGGTGGTGCCTTCATCTCCGGTACGGGTATAAAAAGGTGACATGCGCGCTATTATACTCGCACAATTCATTCCCGGCTTGTGTATAATCAGTAGACACGAATATTTTGCAAGGATGCCGATTTTTGGTGTGTATAGCGGGCATATGCCCGCTATACACACCAAAAATCGGAAATTCTTCCAACTTTCGTGAAGTACTGATAATCAGCCTCACTTTGGTTCTCTGGTGCTTGTCATAAAAAACGCGGGGGCTTATCATTGAAATTCCCAAAGTGCCCTCACTTTTACTGTCGAGAAAGAGAGAGAAAATGAGAAAATTACTGTCGCAACAAGAAATTCAAACCCGCATGGCGCAATTAGGGACGGTCTCAGGCCAGGCCTGGGAATTAAAAGGCGGCAAATTGCATATTTCGCTCAAATTTGCCGATTTTGTCGCGGCCTTTGCTTTTATGACCGCTGCCGCCATCCATGCCGAAAAACTTAACCACCACCCGGAGTGGTCTAACGTGTACAACCGGGTCGAGATTGACCTGACCACACACGACGCGGGCGGTATCACCGAACTCGATTTCAAACTGGCTGAGTTGATGACGGCCAGCGCACGGTAATCGCAGATGACGCATGTGGTTGTCGCCATGTCGGGCGGAGTGGATTCGTCGGTTGCGGCGGTGCTGCTCAAAGAGCAGGGCTTCGACGTAACCGGGATGATGCTGCGCCTGTGGTCTGAACCGGGTAAGGAAGATTCGAATCGCTGCTGCACCCCCGATTCGATGTCCATGGCCCGGCGGGTAGCCGCCCGGCTGGATATTCCCTTCTACACCATCGACGCCAAAGACATTTTCCGCAAGACGGTGGTGCAATCCTTCCTGGATGGCTACGCCCGGGCCGAGACGCCCAACCCGTGCCTTGTCTGTAACCGTCACATCCGCTGGGAATTCCTGCTCAACCATGCCCTGGCCCTGGGCGCGGACTACATGGCAACCGGCCATTACGCCCGCCTGAAGGTTGCCGAAGACAATACGCGCCAGCTGTTGCGCGCCATCGACCCGGCCAAAGACCAGAGTTACGTCCTTTCGGTGTTGAGCCAGGCGCAGTTGCAGAAAGCGCTCTTCCCGATTGGCGATTACCCTAAAGATGAGATTCGGCGCATCGCCCAGGAACACGGCCTCTCGGTGGCAAAGCGGCCCGACAGCCAGGATTTGTGCTTCCTGGCGGGCGAGGATTATCGCAATTTCTTGCAACGCAACGCGCCGGGAATTTTGACGCCGGGCGAAATCATCAACCAGTACGGCCAGGTGCTCGGCCGGCACAACGGACTGGCCAACTACACCATCGGACAGCGCAAGGGGCTCGGATTGGCTTCGCCAGTGCCGCTGTATGTGCTGGGCAAAAGCGCGGCGGACAACCGCCTGGTCGTCGGGACGCAGGACGAACTCGGCAGCCGCGAACTGCTGGCAGACCAGGTCAACTGGCAGTCGGGAGCGGTACCGTCCATGCCGTTCCAGGCCGAGGTCAAGACGCGCTACACGGCCCGCCCGGCTGCGGCACTGGTGACGCCCCTCGATAACGGAAGCCGGGCGCAGGTCCAGTTTGATGTTCCACAGCGCGACATCACCCCGGGGCAGGCGGCGGTCTTCTATGACGGCGACCTGGTGCTGGGTTCGGGAATCATCCTTCCATCCACACAAAAAGGGATAAGTTTATGACTTTGCCAACCATCCTGTTCGGTATCCTGCTTTCAAGCGCGTATGGCGCGGCTTATCATGTTTTTCGGGGCGGGAGCGTTCGCTGGCTGACATTTTTCCTGTTGCTGGCCTGGGCCGGTTTTTGGGGCGGCGACTTGCTGGGCTGGCAAATGCGCTGGACGTTTGCCTCGGTGGGAGAGTTGAACGTCGGGATAGGGACGCTGGGCGCGGCGGTTTTCCTGTTGGCCGGCGACTTTCTCAGCCGCATTCGCCTGCGGGAATAGAAAATCCCCCGCCGATGGGCGAGGGATTTTGGTCTGTTGTAGTCTGTTATGCGGATTTAGGGGCCTGCACATCTGCCGCCTGCAAACCTTTCGGACCTTCTTCAATGGTGAATTCGACAACCTGGCCTTCGGTCAGGGATTTGTAGCCTTCCATCTGGATGGCCGAGAAATGGACAAAAACATCCGGGCCGCCTTCGCGCTCGATGAAGCCGAAGCCCTTGCTAGCGTTGAACCACTTCACGGTGCCGGTAACGCGCTCGTTCATTGTTTCTTTTACTCCTTGAATAAAAAACGGATGAGATTTGCGGCGGTGTTCCCGCTATAAACACAATGACCCGGACGTGTCGCGTCCAGGCCATCCTTTTCGTACAGCAAGAAACACGTGCCACTTACAGGTCTATTTTATCAAAAGCAAAGTTCATGTCAAGGTGCGGTTCGCTGTATTTGTCACTAAGAAAGCCGCATTTTGGGTATGAGCGCGTGTACGTGCGCTCATACCCAAAATGCGGGGATTATCACGAAAACTACCAAAGAGCATCAAGTGCCTGTGGTAAGATAGCCATAGATTTCACAATCAAAGAAAGGTCACATTTCCATGCCTGCTCGTATTGAATCCCTGCTTTCAGCCCGTCTTTTTATTGCGCCGCAACTGGTGGATGAGCGCATTTACTTCATCAGCAACCTGAGCGGACATTTAAGTTTGTACACGATGAATTACGGCGGCAGCGTACCCGAACCGCTCCTGCCGCCGCACCTGGCCCTGCAAAATCCGCACTTGATTGGCGGATACTCCTTCTACGCCCTGCGCGACTTGGACAAAATCATGGTCATGCTCGACCAGGACGGGGACGAAAACTATCAGCCCATGCTGATTCCGATGGAGGGCGGATTCCCCGAACCGGCCTTCGACAATTTCTTCGCCGGGTATCGCGTCCACCTGACCAGCGTGGATGCCGAAACCGGGACGCTGTATTTCAATGCCGAACGGCGCGACAAGTCCATCAACGAGGCCTATCGCGGCAACTTGTTTACAAACGAACTCACCAAGTTGGGAGAATCGGTCTGGGGCGCGTACCCCTCAGCACACAGCCCCGACCATAAGCAGGCGATTCTCTCGGACGGTTACTCAGTCGGCGACAGCGTCCACTACCTGGTGGAAGGCAAGAAGAAAAAACTGCTGTACGGCAAGCCACTGGAAAGCCGCAAGGACGGCGAAAACGTCCCGCTGAGTGGCATTGGCTCAATTCATTTCGCGCCTTCCGGCAAGGGGTTGCTGCTCACCTCGGCCCTGTTCGAGGACACCTACTCCCCCGGCTACCTGGACTTTGATAAACCCGGCGAAATCCTGCCGGTAAAAGTGCGCGGCGTGGCACATAGCGGCGTGGGCGAACTGGTGGACATTTTCCACCTGACAGATGACCAATACGCGGTTCACTACAACATTGACGGCTGCTCCTGGCTATACGAAGCAAGATTCGACGAGAACAAGCGCGTCCTGAAACTACGGCGCATCGTGGTCGGTGACGCCCCGCTCGACAACGGCGTGCTGGAACACGCCGATTACAACAAGGAAAGCGGTTTGTTCACGCTTTCCTTCTCCACCGCCACCTCGCCCACCCAGATTTACACAGTCGAGGGCAAAAAGCGCGACCTGATTGTCCAGCACACCAACGAAAAAGTGCTCGGCATTCCCGAAGAACATCTCTCCCCCGGCGAAGACGCTTCCTTCACATCCTACGACGGACTGCGGATTTCAGCGCGCCTGTACCTGCCCGCTGCCGCGCTCGGCTTCGAGGGGCGGCGTCCGCTGGTCTATTACATCCACGGCGGCCCACAGGGACAGGAACGCCCGGATTTCGCCTGGTTCTCGATGCCCCTGATTCAATTCCTGACACTGCGCGGATTCGCCGTCTTCGTGCCGAACGTACGCGGCTCGACCGGCTACGGACTCTCGTACACCAAACATGTCGACCGCGACTGGGGTGGCAACGACCGCCTTGACCACGTCCACGCCATGACCGAGATTCTGCCCCACGACAAACGGGTGGACACCTCCCGCGCGGCGGTGGTCGGGCGCTCCTACGGCGGCTACATGACCCTGACCCTGGCCGGACGCCACCCCGAACTGTGGAAGGCCGCCTGCGACATGTTCGGGCCGTATGACCTGATTACCTTCTCCGAGCGCATTCCCGAAACCTGGAAGCCATATTTCAAACTCGTCATTGGCGACCCCGAAGACCCCAAAGACCGCGAATTCCTGCTCGAGCGTTCACCCAAAACCCACCTGGGCGGCCTGGCTTGCCCCATGCTGGTCATCCAGGGGCGCAACGACCCGCGCGTGGTGGCCGCCGAATCGGAAGACCTGGTCAATACCCTGCGCAAACAGGGCAAAGAGATGGAATTGCTCATCTTCGAGGATGAAGGTCACGATGTCCTGAAATACGACAACCGCGTGGCCTGCTACAACGCGATTACCGATTTCTTCAATAAGCACCTGGCATGACCTGGAAACTCAATACCACCCACCCGCAGGCTGGCGACCTGGTGCAACTGGTCGGCCTGCGGCATAAGCATTTCATTTTCAACATCGTCCCCGGCGGCGAATTTGGCACTCATCGCGGCATCATCTACCACGACGAATTAATCGGCAAGCCCTGGGGCAGTCAGGTTTTTAGTCATCTTGGTAACCCGTTCTTCCTGTTGCAGCCCTCGCTGGGTGACGTGCTTAACACCATGCCGCGCAACACCCAGATTCTCTACCCCAAAGACATCGGCCTGCTTTTGGTCACGATGGGCATTGGTGAAGGTCAGCGCGTCATGGAGGCCGGCACCGGCTCCGGCTCGATGACCACAGCCCTGGCCTTCGCCGTCGGCAAGAGCGGCAAAGTCATCAGTTACGAGCGGCGCGAAGAAATGCAAAACCTGGCGCGCAAAAACCTGCGCCGCCTGGGGCTTGAAGAACAGGTTGAGTTCAAACTGGGAGACATCGAAAACGGATTCGAGGAAACCGAGGTGGACGCCTTCTTCCTGGATGTCCCCAATCCGTATGACTATCTCGGCCACGTGCGCGCCGCGCTCAAGCCGGGCGGCTTTTTCTCGACCATCATCCCCACGTTCAACCAGATAGAGAAAACCCTGTATGCCTTGCGCCAGCACCGCTTTGCCTTTATCGAAGTCTGCGAAGTGCTGCTGCGCTACTACAAACCCGAACCGCGCCGCCTGCGCCCAACCGACCGCATGGTGGCCCATACCGGATTCCTGATTTTTGCCCGCCGCATCGACCTGTCCGAAGACCCGCGCCTGACCGCCCTGCTGGCCGAGCAAAACCTGCTCTCGAAGGACTCGAACGATGACGAGGAACCCGACGAGCAGGTTGAACAGGATGTATGAATCCTGATTTGTTAAGCGAAGAAGCGATTTCGCAGGCCCTGCTTAATCACGCCAGCCCGCCTTACACTGAGAGAGAAATCCCGCCGGGGTATCCACTCCGCCCGGCGAGTGTGCTTGTACCGCTTGCGCGCCAAAACGGGACCTGGTACCTGCTCTACACCCGCCGCGCTGACGGGGTTGAGCACCACAAAGGACAAGTCTCCTTCCCGGGCGGGGCCAGTGAACCCGGCGAGAGCGCCGAGCAAACTGCCCTGCGCGAAGCCGACGAAGAGATAGGAATCCGCCCGGCGGACATCCGCATTCTGGGCCGCCTGCCCCAAATCGTGACCATCAGTGATTATCTGGTTACGCCGGTGGTCGGCGTCATCCAATGGCCATATGCCTTTCGCATTTACGCCCCTGAAGTGGCGCGGGTTTTCGTCCTGCCGCTTCCCTGGCTTGCCGAGCGTCAAAACTACATGAAATTCACCCGCTCCGAAACCGGACGGCACGTCATCGCCTACCAACCCTACGACGGCGAACTGCTCTGGGGCGCAACCGCCCACATCACGGTTGAATTTCTAAAGATATTGAAATTGATGGTTCCCTGAAAAACTCGGCAGGGGCCAATTAGACAGGCAGGGAATACAAAAATCCCGCTCCGATTGGAGCGGGATTTTTGTATTCTATTCTTCGGCTTCTTCTTCGTCGTCGTCTTTCTTCTTGTCGATGAGTTCCGGCTCGGCGCCTTCTTCCTCGCCTTCCTCCGCGGTCTCCTCTTCAAAGACTTCTTCGACCGTGCTGGTCGCAATGACAATCGCTTCGTCCGGGTCTGCCAGGATTTCCACTTCGGCAGGCAGGTCCAGGT
>JAWOIR010000046.1:0-6588 GCA_046484545.1 Anaerolineales bacterium | reverse complement strand
GCGGAAAATCCACTTGGCATCTTCAGGGGCGACATTCAGACAGCCGCGAGAAGCATAATGACCAAAATTATTGTGCCAGAAAGTAGAATGAATAGCAACCCCCGTACCAGAGAATAAAGTTGTCCATGAGACGCCAGGAATATCCCAGCCATCCCTAGCAGTGCCGCTTGCCATATGAATAGAAATTGATTTTCTCCATGTCCAATGGGTGCCCAAAGGGGTAGACCAGACACCAAAATTACCAAAAGAATCAAATGGCAAACCAGATGACATATGGCAAAAATAAACCTCGCGTCCAGATTCATAACAGGAAATGGTCTGGTAAGTTAGGTTGGCGTAAATTTTCTTTTCTGCCGGGTCAACATCCGGGTAGATGGGCGCGATTTCTTCCTCAGTAATCGGGCGGAAGGCCGCGCCTTCTGCCCAGAAAATATCGTTGTAACCACCATATCGCTCGGTCACCCGATAAAGTACTTGTCCGGTCACATCGCTAACTTTGATTTGGTCAACCCACATAATTTGGCTGTAATACAAACGTGTGGGAAACTGCCAGAGAACCGCATTTTTTAGCCAGGGAGAAGCAGGATTATCGTTTTCGAGCGAAAAATCAACATAGGGCACTGTTACCTCGGCCCAAAACCCAAGTTTGCCAGCCGGTATTTCGCGCAAAGGTTCATTGGAAACATTTTTCACAGGCTGAACTACACTTTTATGAACGAAGCCTGCGTCGGTTTCCAACCAAGTTCGACTATGAGATCGACGTGCCGTCTCTGTTCCATATTCCCCGCCAATAACTTCCCGCAAAACAGGAATGACTGTATCTTCCGGCAATTCACGCATTACAGGAAAGTCGATGCGTGGCGCGGAACGCAGGTCGGCGGTGGTGGTCAGGCGTCCGAGGCGCGCGGACTGGGGAAAATCACCCAATGACAAAACACTGCCGTAAGGAGCAAGGGCCAGCGCCGCAGCAGCGCCACCCGCTAATTTGATGAAATCACGACGGGAAAAAGGCATGGAATATTCTCAAAAGGTCAAAAATCTTGGATAAGGATACTCTGAAAAAGAGTGCGCGTCAACGCGCAGATGAGAGCACAATTAATACCGCAAGTAATCAGCCAGCGCGCGCAGACATTCAGCCCCGACCTTGTGGGCGACATCGGCTTCGCAGTATTCGACGGTTGCCCCGGCGGCCTCGAACAAGCGCACAGCCTGACGGGCGCGCTCAATCGAAATCATCAAGTCCTGGGTGCCGTGGGCGACAAAAATGCGCTTGTCAGGGTCGAAGGAGTCGGGCAACAGGTCTTCCGCGCCATGCGGGAGGAATCCGGCCAGCATGGCGATTTTGCGGATGCGCTGCGGGTAAAGAATGGGCAAAATCCCGGCCATAGCCGCGCCCTGACTGAATCCGACCACGTCAAATTGGCCGGTCTCGACCTGGTTGGCAACGCCCCAGCCTTCGATGAAATGGAGCAGGCCTTCGGCGGCGGGCTTGAAGTCCTCGACCGAGTGCGATTCTTCGACATGCTCACGCCACGAATAGCCGCCCGACGGTGAGGCAAAAGGCGCACGCGGGGCCAGCATCCAGGCGTTACGGGTAAAGTTGCGGGCAAAGACCCACATCGAATTTTCGTCGCCCGTCCAGCCGTGCAGGAGCAGAAGCAGGCGGCGCGAGGGATTTTCGGGAGGCAGGAAGCGGTAGGTCCAGTCTTCGAGGGTGGCGAGGTGGGTTTGCATAATTAAAGTTGAAGGTTAGAAAGTTGGAAGGTTGGAAGGTTGGAAGGTTCAAGGTAACAAGTCCTGAGCGGAGGCCTTGAGTGCCAAGGAAGGGCCGTAGTCGAAGGACGGTTTTGGAAGGTCGGAAGGAAGGGATGAAAAAATCAGTCGTCCCGATTGACACGTTGGACAATCCAGTCTATGCCGAACATGAAGAGCCAGACCAGGCCGATTGGCACGAATGCGCCGAGCAGGCAGAACAGGCCGGTGATGGCGGCTGGCAGGCCGTAAATCAGCCAAATCAGCCCCAGGCCAACCACGAACAACAGGAGGAACGCGCCTGTAAGCAGGCGAAAGTTGGTTTGGGTGGTGTATTTTCGAAGGTCGCGAGTCATGAGTAGTTTGTCTGCTCACTTTCGCCCAAAGAGACGAGCCAGGCGTTTCTGCCAGGAAGCAGCCCGCTTCAGGGTTGGAATGGCTTCAAGGGCTGCCTGCTCGCCCAGTTTGACAATCTCGGGCACATCGACGCTGTCGAGCAGGCCAATATCACCGGTATCGGGCGCAATCAAGACTTCGGGATGCTCCATTTTCAGGCGCAATTCGGTCATCTTGCGCTGGCCGATGTCGATTGCTTCGGCAAATATCTGGAAAGCCTGGGTGATATTCAGGCGCGAGAGTTGGTCAAGCAGCGGCTTGGGGCCAGGGATTTGCAGATTAAGCGGGATGGAAGGCTGGTCGAGCGGCGGGTATAGGGTGACAGCGACCACAGGCAAGTTGGGGGCCAGGGCGCGGGCCACGCTGACCGGGACGGGGTTGAGCGTGCCGCCATCCACCAGGCGGTAAGGTTCATAATCTTTGGGCGGGAAAATGCCCGGAACAGCAATCGAACCGAGAATGGCATCGACCACCCGGCCTTTTTTCAAGACAATCTCGCGGTGGCTGTTCAAATCAACCGCGATTGCCGCAAAGGGGATGTTCAGGTCTTCAAAGTTGCGGTTACCAAGATGAGTGCGCAGGAAGTCGGCGATGCCGCGCACCCCGAGCAAACCGGGGCCGTCAATCAGCGGCCAGCCGTAAAGCAGGCGCGGCAAATCGACAGAGGTGAACAAATCTTCGATTTCATCCGGGGTATATCCAAAAGCGTAGAATGCGCCGACAATCGAGCCAATCGAAGTGCCGGCCACCGCGCGAATGCGCACCTTGTGTGTTTCCAAAACGCGCAAAACACCAATATGAGCCGCGCCGCGCGACCCGCCGCCGCCAAGAGCAAGGGAAATTTCCATAGATTGGAATTATACTCGCGGCAGTAAGGATTTTGCGTTTTTCCATGGGAGGTTCTTTAGGCATTCCTGCGATAATCCCCCGCATACTGTCTTATCTGTATGACCGCTTTGCTGCCCACAAGAAAAAAACGGAAATTTGATATTCATGCCTGCTTCGCAGGCATGAATATCAAATTTCCGGCTCTTCTCATCAGGCGGCGTTTGCGGCGCGCTCATGCCCCAAAATGCGGCCTTCTCCACGGCAAATATCAGAGAACCCTATGGGATAGATTACAGGCTGAAAGGCTGAAGCCTGCGGTACAGGAGGGTTGCATTGTATAATCGCTCCATTCTGATTGAACACAGGAGAAACCCCATGCCATTTTTTGACCTGCCCTTGGATGAACTGCAAAACTACAAGCCCGAACGAAAAGAGCCCGCCGATTTTGACGCTTTCTGGAAAAGCACCCTGACCGAAGCGGAACAGCACCCGCTGGCGGCGGAATTTAATCCGCATGAAACCGGACTGGCCCTGGTTGAGTCTTTCGATGTCACGTTTAATGGCTTTGGCGGCCAACCCATCAAGGGCTGGCTGAACCTGCCGCGCCAGCGCAAGGACAAATTGTCGTGCGTGGTCGAGTTTCTGGGCTATGGCGGCGGGCGCGGACTGGCGCAGGATTGGCTGTTTTGGGCGTCTGCTGGTTATGCCCATTTTGTTATGGACACACGTGGGCAGGGAAGCGGTTGGTCGCGCGGCGATACGCCAGATGTCGAACCGCAAGGCAGCAATCCGCAGCACCCCGGTTTTATGACGCGCGGGATACTCAATCCGCAGACCTACTATTACCGGCGCGTTTTCACCGACGCGGTGCGGGCTGTCGCGGCGGCCCGTGCCCATGAAGCGGTGGACAGCAATCGGGTAGCCGTGACCGGGGGCAGCCAGGGCGGCGGGATGACGCTGGCTGCCGCCGGACTGGCGAATGTCCAGGCGGCCATGCCGGATGTCCCCTTCCTGTGCCATTACCGCCGGGCGACGCAACTCGTGGCGTCCCACCCATATGCGGAAATCTCGAACTTCTGCAAAATCCACCGCGATAAGGTGGAGACTGTGTTCGAGACCTTGTCGTATTTCGACGGGGTCAATTTTGCGGCCCGCGCCCAAAGCCCAGCCCTGTTCTCGGTCGGCTTGATGGATGATGTTTGCCCGCCTTCGACGGTGTATGCGGCCTACAATCACTATGCCGGAAAAAAAGAAATTCGCGCCTACGAGTACAACAATCACGAGGGTGGCGCGAACTTTCAAACGATTGAAAAATTGAAGTTTCTGGCAGAAATTTTTCGATAGGCTCGGTGCTGGCAACAAATTCCAGCCAAATCAACTACTCGCCTCTCCCCAGCGCTCCTTTTACAACATCCAGCGGCCAGGCGGTAAAGACCCCAGTGCGCGGCTCGCTCAGGTCACCGGTAATCTCTTCGGTGGCGCGCAGGCAGGATTGGACGCTCTCTTCGTCCGGGACAACTGCCAGCAGGGTCAGGTTGCCGTCGTCAGCGCTTGAACTTTGAAAGTAGTAGCGCGCCGAGACGCGGCTCTGGTGCAGGCGCCCCAGGCCGGTGCTTTGCAGGATGGTCATTCCGCGCACCCCGACCGTTTCCCATGCGCCTACCACCGCGTCGAGTTGGCCGGGGTCGTCAAGCACGAGCAAAACCATGTACATTGCATTCTCCTTGTTCTGACAGTTTATTTGCGCTTATGTCGGGTTGCCGCCAGGAAGTGGTCACCCGTATTAGGGAAAATACCCTCCTGCGATGAGCGCACTTCTTCGACAGATAAAAACGCGCGCGGGTGGATGTTGTGGATGATACCGGTCACTTCGGCCAAATCGCGGCGGCGGACAATCGTGTAAATCAGTTTGACCTGTCCGTTGGCGCCATGCCCATCGACCACCGTGACGCCATAACCGGCCTCGTGCAAGGCATGGGCAATCTCCTCACCGCCTTTGGAGAGAATGGTACGTACAACCAGTTTTCCCAGAGCCAGACGGTCTTCGACTTTCATGCCAACATACGTGCCGACGGCAAACCCGGCGGCGTAAGCAAAGTAAGCCGGAATCCCGGTTGCAGTACGGCTTATCTGTCCGATAATCGCAATCCAGATAAAAACTTCAACGAAACCCATCAACGGGGCGATGTGTCTCTTGCCCCGCGATGTGAAAATGATTCGCAAAGTTCCCAGGCTGACGTCAAACACGCGGGCGGCGAAGATGATAAGCGGGAGGCCAACCCATTCATACCAGTTGATGTCCACAGGCTATAAACTCCTGCTATGCCCCATGCCGGGCATAATCTGCTCGTCGGTAAAATGTTCACGCAACATTTTATAGTAAAACAGGGCTTCCTTGTTGGGCAAATTGTAATCCCATTCGCGGGCAAAACGGGCACTCTCGCTGCTGAATTCGCTGTCGCTGATTTTATCGTTGGCATGTTCGAGAATGACATCCCGCGAGCCTGCGCCATGCGAGAATTTCTGTTTGGCGCGCCAGGCAATCTCGTCAGGAATCAAACCAGCAAAAGCACGGCGCAGAATAAATTTGGGCGTGCGCCCATTGTGGAGTTTCCACTCGGTGGGCATGCTGAAAGCAAAAGAAATTGACTGCGTATCCAGGAAGGGAACCCGCGCCTCCAGGCCCCAGGCCATTGAAAGGCGGTCGGCGCGCTGCAGGTTGGTGTTATGCAAGGCAGAGGTGATGGCGCGCAGTTCGGTGTCTAGCTCAGCGGCTTCGGTGTAGCGGTCGAGGTAATCATAACCCGCGTACAGTTCGTCCGCGCCTTCGCCAGTCAGGAAAACCTTGACATAGTCGGCGGTCATTTTAGCAAGAAAATAGTTGGGGATAGCGCTGCGCACCAGGGCCGGGTCAAACGTTTCAAGATGATAAATAACATCTGGCAGGGCAGCCAGCATGTCCTCATTGGAATATACCAGTAAGTGATGATTGGTATCAAGATATTTAGCGGCCAGTTCGGACGCGGTGATATCCTCGCTGCCTTCCATGCCGACGGCAAAGGTATGCAGGTCAGGGATTTCTTCGCGGGCCAGCGCAGCGACAATGGTGCTATCCAGCCCGCCGCTCAGGCTGACGCCCAATGGCACATCGGACATCAAGCGCTTGTGGACCGACTCCCGCAGGATTTTGACAATCAACGGGTAGGCTTCGATTTCATTAACAGGAACCGGCACAATGCCCTGGCCTAAAAAGTAATATTGATGCAAGCCAAGGTCGGAATGAAAATAATGTCCTGCCGGAAATTCACGAATATTATTGCTGACCGCTGTCAGGGCTTTTATTTCAGATGCAAAATAGATTTTCTCATTCTCATGCGCCCAGTAGAGTGGCTTGATGCCGAGCGGGTCGCGCGCCAGCAAGAATTTCCCAGGCGTGTGCAGGGCGAAGGAAAACATGCCATCCAGCATGGAGACCGCTTTTTCTCCAAAACGGGCAAACAGGCGCAGGAGCGTTTCGGTGTCACTCTGGGTATCAAAGGCTATATCACTCAGGAATTGCTGACGCAGCAACTGGTGATTGTAAATTTCACCATTAAAAGCAATCCAGTAATC
>JAWOIR010000478.1:0-5150 GCA_046484545.1 Anaerolineales bacterium | reverse complement strand
TTAGGCCTCCCCTGGATGAAACCCAACTCGCCTATGAGATTCTCGCCATCGGCATGCAGCGTGCCCCCGCCCCGGTTTTGCTCATCAACGAGCCGATGCTGGTCAGCCAGGGCGAAAACAGCCATATCAGGTATAATTTTTTCTATCCGCGCTGGGCTTATGATGACTATCGTGAACATCTGGCCGAAAAGGCGGCAGAAAACGACTGGAATTATCTCGATTTGTGGGATATTCTTGACGCAGACGAATTTACAAATAGCGCGATTCACCTGACCCCTCAGGGAACTTCCCTGCTGGCTTTAAGAATTTTGGAAGCGATTCAAGAAGATTGTGGACAGTAATATTTTTCATTATGCTCATGAGAAATCGTAAGACTTTATCATTTTTCCTTTTATCGGCATCTTTGGCCCTGTTGTTGACTGCCTGCTCGTTTGCCAGCCAGCCCGTTGCTCAGGTTCGCGGAACGCAGCCTGGTACGCGTCTTTCCCCGACATTGACAGGTTCACTTGCTGCGCAGCCAGAAACCACCGAAGAAGCCCAGCCGGCCTCGGTGGCAGCTTTGTCCCCGGCGCCTGATACGCCAGATTCGCAGCCCACCGCTCGCCCGACCCTTGCCCCGGATGCCTGGAAGGACCTTCCGGTCATCCCTGAAGTCAGCCAGCGGGCGCGTGAAATCTACCAGCGCGGATTGGCGCGCGGCAATTATCCGCAGCGCTTCTCCAAAGTGGGAGATTGCCAAAACGTTTCGTCGTACTTCCTGGGCATTTATGAGCAGGCTGACGAATACGAACTTGGCTCGGAATATGCTCACCTGCAAGTCACCATTGACTTTTACGCCGGGTCTTTTTCACGCGAGTCGTATGCCGTCAAGGGTGGCTATAATGTTGCCGCCATTCTGACGCCCATGCGCGCTGACCCGAAAGCGTGCAGCAAAAACCAGTCCCCGTTGGATTGTGAGCTCGCGGACTGGCAGCCTTCGATTGCCCTTGTCAGCCTGGAAGAGTGGTGGGCTGACCGCCCGGTGGATGAATACGCGGCCTATCTCGACCGGGCTGTTACAATCATGGTTGACAACGGGACATTACCCATCCTGGCTACCCGGGCAGGCAATACCCCGCACGTCTACGCCTTGAATGATGCCATTGCCCGCGTTGCCCATCAACACGATGTACCGCTGTGGAATTTTTGGGGCGCCATTCAGCACCTGCCCAATCGCGGCCTGACCGAGGATGGTTTTCACCTGACCTTTGCCCGCAATGTGTTTGATGACCCAGCCCGGATGAAATCTGCCTGGCCCTGGCGAAATTTGACTGCCTTGCAGGTGCTGGATGTCGTTCACCGGGAATTGACTACGCCCTGATTTCCAATCCTGACCCTATACAAAAGGACAAAACAATGACCGCACAACTCATTCCTGCGCTGGAAACTTATATCGCTTCCGAAATTCTCAAACAGCCGGGCCGCGCCATCGCCGCGGACGAGAAACTCATCTCCAGCGGCCTGGTAGATTCGTTCAGTCTGGTTGACCTGGGTCTGTTCGTCGAAGACACCTTCGGCGTGCGCATCGAAGATACTGAACTCAACGCCGATACCTTCGACTCCCTCGAACAACTCGCCGCGCTGATTCAGTCGAGGCAGTAGTCAGTGACCAGTGTCCAGGCCCTCCCGAAGGACACCGGGACGGTGTGAGCGGAGGGCGTCGCCCGTAGTCGAAGGGCAGCAACCATTCTGCATTCTAAATTTTGCATTCAAACTCTCCCATGCCCAACCTCCCGCATCTGATTCAGAAAAACTATCAGGCCAACCCTGATAAAACCGCCATCGTCTTGCAGCAAGCCGGGCAGGATGACCTCTTGCTCTCCTACAAAGCCCTGGTGGATGGCTCATACCGCTATTCTTGCGCCTACCAGCGCGCGGATATTCAACCCGGCGAAGTGGTCATCCTGATTCTCAATCACGGCACAGATTTGGTCTTCTCGTTCTGGGGCGCGATTTTATACGGCGCAATTCCTGCGATTATGCCCTTCCTGACCGAGAAACTCTCCCCGGAGCGGTACCGCGCCGACCTGGTGGCCCTGCTCTCGGTAACGCGCCCTGCCGCCATCGTCACCACGCCCGATTTTGAATCCGAAGTCCGGGCCGCGCTCGCACCTGACGGGTCGGTGCGAACTGTCCTGCTGACGGAGCAGGTCGAAGTCGAACCCACCGTAGATTTTGAGTCTCTTCCCGGCCTGGGGCGTGACGCGGAAGAAATTGTCCTGCTGCAACATTCATCCGGGACGACCGGCCTGCAAAAGGGAGTCGCGCTCTCGCACCGGGCGGTATTGAATCAGTTAGCGGCCTACCGCCAGGCCATCGACCTGCGCACTGAGGATGTAGTCGTTTCCTGGCTGCCGCTCTATCACGACATGGGCCTGATTGCCGGCTTCCTGATGCCGGTGCTGAACGAAAACACCCTGGTGCTGATGTCGCCCTTCGATTGGGTGCGCGCGCCGTATAAACTCTTCCAGGCTGTCAGCAAATATCGTGGCACGCTGGCTTGGCTGCCCAATTTTGCCTACAACTTCTGCGCTCAGAAAGTCCGCGAGCGTGATATGGACGGGGTGGATTTATCCAGCCTGCGCATCCTGACCAACTGCTCCGAGCCGGTTAAGTGGGAGAGTCACCAGGCCTTTTATGAAAAATTCAAGGATTATGGCCTGCGCGAGGAAGTTCTGAATTGCAGTTATGCCATGGCCGAGAACGTCTTTGGCGTCACCCAGACCCCGCCCGGCAGGTTGCCAAAGGTGGATGAAATCGACCGCGAAGCGTATATCACCGAGCGGGTGGCGCGCGAGCCGTTGGCGGGGAAAACCGTCCTGAAGATGATGTCGTCGGGGCGGGTCATTCCCAATACCCGCCTCCGCATCCTGAATCCCGAAGGACAGGACTTGCCCGACCGCGTGATTGGCGAAATTGCCTTGCAAAGCGACTGTATGCTGACCGCCTACTACAATCGCCCGGACGCTACCGAAGCGGCCCTGCGCGACGGCTGGTACCTGACCGGCGACTACGGCTACAGCCTGGATGGTGAGATTTTCGTCTCCGGGCGCAAGAAGGATATGATTATCGTCGGCGGCAAGAACGTTTACCCGCAGGATTTGGAGAGCCTGGCCTACGAAGTGCCGGGAATCCATGCCGGGCGGGCGGTGGCCTTCGGCATCGAGGACGAAAAAGCCGGGACGGAGGAAGTCGTCATCGTGGCCGAGGTCGATACGGAGGCCCCCGCCGAGCGTCAGACCATCGCCGATGCGTTGCGCCGCCATGTCAGCCAGAATTCGGCGATTGTGTTGCGATATGTTCACCTAGTTGGGCCGAAGTGGATTTTGAAGACTTCCAGCGGCAAGACCGCCCGCTCAGCCAACCGCGAGAAGTATCTTCAAGAAGTAGCGTTTTTGGCGTAGGTCTTACTTGATGGAGTATTTTCGTGAATAGTCCTGCTGAACTAAATGTGCCACAAGAACCTTATGGGCAACTTTTTCTCCGCTTTCTTCGCTTTGGCTTTCTGGCATGGGGTGGCCCCGTCGCTCAAATTGCCATGATTCGTCAAGAATTGGTTGAAGATGATAAATGGATATCACGGGAACGATTCAACCGCGTTTTAGCGGTTTATCAAGCTATGCCTGGCCCCGAAGCCCACGAACTGTGTGTCTATTTCGGTATGCTTGCACGGGGGCGTATTGGCGGCGTGCTGGCAGGGCTTGGGTTTATGCTCCCTGGATTTGTGCTAATGTTTGCGCTCTCTTGGGGTTATGTCACTTATGGCATTAACTCGCCAATACTTATCGCCGTTTTTTATGGGTGCAAAGCCGCAGTTGTTGCTCTCATCATCCGTGCTATTCACCGTATCGGTTCTCATGCGCTAACAGATTCCTGGCTGTGGGGTATTGCCGCAGCCGTAGGATTTGCCAGCCTGCTTGGTGTCAACTTCCTTTTCACCCTCCCGCTAGCCGGACTTGCTTATTCAATCATCAAACGCCGGATACCATCATCTACGCTTGCTGTATTTTTGCCCTTGCCTTTGTTTGCCCAGGTCGCAAACGCACTTCCTCCTTCACTGCTTGACTTATTCGGTTATGGTCTCCGCAGCGGCTTGTTGACATTTGGCGGCGCATACACGGTGATTTCGTTTTTGCAGCATGATGCGGTAGTAACAGGCGGATGGATGACCAATGCTCAATTTTTAGATGGATTAGCGTTAGCGGGCATCCTTCCCGCACCCCTAATAATTTTCGCTACTTTTGTTGGCTACTTGGGTGGCGGCGCGCTTGGGGCAATTGCATTAACAGCAGGCATTTTTCTACCCGCTTTTGCTATTACGCTGATTGGTCATGGATATATTGAAAAAATTATTGAAAATAAGGCTGCCCATGCCTTCTTGGATGGCATAACCGCAGGGGTGGTAGGCTTAATAGTGGTTACAGTAATTGGGCTATTCCGAGAAGCCGTTTTCAATTTATCAACAATTATTATTTTTGCATTAGCCTTGCTAGCCGTCTATCGCTGGAATGCAAAAGCGGCGGTTGTGGGTATTATGTTTGGCGCAGGCATGTTGGGTTGGTTGCTGCTGGGAAATTAATAGAAAAGGACTTTAAAGGAAAGCGATAATGACTGGTAAATTTATGTTGATGCTCTTTTTTTTAGGGGTGCTTGTTAGTGCCTGTGGCGCGGTGCCAGAGCCGACAGGGCAGCCTTTCGCTGAGTCGCCTTCCCTTCCGGCGAATGCGCAGGCAACCGATGTCCAGCCCGGTTTGCTGCCAGCCACCACTGAAGATGTCGATTCGGAAGACTTTGCCGATTCTGGCCCGGTCTCGGTTTCAGAATCGGATGAGATTGTGGCTGTCATTTCCACCCGCCAGATTCCCGAAGACTTCGACTGGCGGCAAGCGCCGATTATCCCTGAAATCAGCGATACTGTGTTGGAGATTTTCCAGAACGGTATCGCTCAGGGGCGCGACCTGACCCATTTTTCGGTGGTTGGCGATTGCCAGGCGATTCCTTTTGTGTTTATGGGGCCGATTGGTCGCAAAGAGTTGTTACCGGGCGGCAATGAGCAATATTTATGGGATTCCGTCCGTTATTTTGACCCATCCCTGAATCGCGAGAGCATC
>JAWOIR010000417.1:0-4727 GCA_046484545.1 Anaerolineales bacterium | reverse complement strand
ATAAACTCTATCGATTAAGGTGTATCCCTCCGGTATATATGCAGGTAGGGCAAACTCAAAAGAGATTTCTTGGAGTAGATACGTGAGCGAAGTATGTTTAGATTCATAACCTCCTTCGAACACTGGGAGCGCATCTATCTCTTCCACTTCAAACCCGGCGATATGCCTGATTAACTCCACGATGCCCGCCCTGGCAGGTTCTGAAAAGGTGAACAGGGCCGCGAACAGGATCAGGCCTATCAGCGCAAACCTGGTAACGAGTCTGAAGTTTGGCTTGGCTGCTTTGCTTTGAACCGGTCGGCTCGAAAGGCGTTCGTACAGTTTTTGCTGGAAATCCGGCCGCACGGCCGGGCGATTCTGATAGAGAAATTTATCGTCCATTTTTTATTTCTCCCATTCTGCGCGCAATTTTGCCACCGCGCGCGATAAAATTGTCCCGACATTGCTTTCGCTCAACCAGGTCTGGCGGGCTATCTGGCGGTTGTTCAATTCTGCGCCATATTTGAGTGCAATTAATAGCCGTTCGCGCTCTGAAAGGCAGGGCATCAGGCTGGCCAGGTGCTCAAAGTCGAGACGCTGTTCCACATCGGCTTCGACGTGTTGGCTCGCCAGTTCTGGCGGGACAGATTCCAGCCCTACCTCGTGCCTGCGTTTGCGGAAATGGTCGGCAGCCACCTTTTGGGCGATCCCGAAAACCCAGGCCTCGAAATTGTTCAGGTTTTTGCGATAATTTTCACGGTGCGTCCAGGCTTTTTCGAAACATAACGCGGTCAGTTCTTCTGCGATGAGGCTGTCGCCTGTTTTGTAGCAGAAAAAATGGTAGACACGTGGCAAGAGATGGTCATAAATCTCCTTCCAGTTTATACTTTCGTCCATTATTATCGCCTTGGATGTCTGGAGTAGTGTTTTCATAAAATATCCATGCTGGGGATGCTTTCTAAAGATTAATTCGTTCCAGCATCATAAGTATCACACAAATCAGGAACCAAATGGAAAAAGACAGCCTACAATGGATCCGCCTCGCCCGCGAACTCTACACCATGTCGCAAGCCGGGCTGGCCTACAGCAAAAACGACTTCGATCTCGAACGCTACCGCCGATTGCAGGAAATCAGCGCCGAAATCATTGCCGGGCAATCCGCATTGGAAAAAGAAGCCATTTTGGAGAGTTTTTCCATCCAGGCCGGTTATCCAACGCCCAAAGTCGATGTGCGCGGCGCGGTGGTGCGCGATGGCAAAATCCTGCTCGTGCAGGAAGTCACCGACAGCTGCTGGTCGCTGCCCGGCGGTTGGGCCGACCTGGGCGAATCGCCGCGCGGGATGGTCGAGCGGGAAGTGTTTGAAGAAAGCGGGATGACCGTCAGGGCTAAAAAGGTGGTCGCTATTTATGACGCCAATAACTTCGCCCCACTTGAGTTTTGGCACACCTACAAGGTTGTCTTCCTGTGCGAAATTTTGGGCGGGGAACCAACCCCCAGCATGGAAACCCCGGCAGTTGACTTTTTCACCCCCGACAGCCTGCCTCCCCTTTCGAAAAACCGCACCAACCAGCGCATCATCGACGAGATTTTCGCCCACCTTGCCGACCCAAATCGTCCAACGGCATTTGACTAAAAATTCTCCATTCTTCATTCTGAATTCTGAGTTCTCCATGCTTCCCTTCCTCGTCCTGCCCCTGCACGACCCCGATAACATCTTCTATCCGCTCCTGAAATCGGGCTTGCCAGTCTTGAAAGAGCATTTCGGCGGCGCGATCGTCTCCATTCCGGTCAGCACCCGAGAGTGTCAGCCGCAGAATGTGTCCGAAATGCAGGCTGATCCGTTCTATCATGTTTATCATGCCCAAACCGAAGCACCTGCCGGAGTGCATTTCACGGAACTTTACCGCCATGCGGCGCAGGATTCAGCCC
Source organism: Anaerolineales bacterium (assembly GCA_046484545.1). Taxonomy (GTDB): domain Bacteria; phylum Chloroflexota; class Anaerolineae; order Anaerolineales; family Villigracilaceae; genus UBA8950. The sequence continues at coordinate 2,818 of JAWOIR010000417.1, read as the reverse complement.
CCGAGCAGGTTCTGCACCTGTGCTACCCTGACCGACTTACCTTTGCCTTGCAACCCGCTTACCGCGATTCTTTCCTGGCCGATATATCCTCCCTGCGCCCGGAATATCTCCCTCTCATCTTCCATCGCTCGGCCCGAGCCTGGGAAACCCACCCGCAAAATTACCGCCAACTGGAAGGTTTCGTCACCCGCCTCGGCAAAACCCTGTTTGGCAAAGTGCTCGATTATGGTTGGTGTCACCTAGTCGTCCAGGCCGGGGAACTGCGCCAGGTCATGGACAGGGTCAGCCACCCCGAAATTACGATGGTCGCCGAGATGGTTTTACAGATGCAGCACCACATCCATACCCGCGACGTGGATTGGCTGGCCTGGGAAGACCCCTTCATCCTAAACCGCGACCCCGCCGAACTAAAAACCGAGCGCGAATCCAGCCTGGTCGAAACCCAAAAGCGGCTTTCTTATTGCCTGCCTATGGCCGAGATGCTGGCCCAATTTGCTATGAACGGAAACAAATAACCTATGCCCAATATTGCTGTGACTGTGGCCATTCTTGAAAATGAAAAAGTTTTGTTAACCCGCCGCGAAGATTTCGAGGTCTGGTGCCTGCCCGGTGGGCAAGTGGATGAAGGTGAAACCCTGGCCCAGGCCGCCCTGCGCGAAGTCAGAGAAGAAACCGGGTTGGAAGTGGAATTGACCAGGCTGGTTGGCACATACACGCGAACGGGTGGCTTTCCAGACTTGCACATCATCTTGTATGCTGCCAGACCCATCGGCGGCGAACTTCGTCTTCAGCCTGGCGAAACAATCGAAATTGGCTATTTCTCTCAAGACGAACTTCCCGCAGACACGATGATCGGACAAAAACGCCGCATTCTTGATGCCATGAATGGCGCTTGCGGTATTAGCGTGAGTCAAAAAACGGATATGCCTACAACCACCCGCCGCGAGATTTACGAAGAGCGCGATCGTTCCGGATTGCCACGCCAGGAATTCTATTTCCAACGCATGGCGTCGGTCCGCTTCGAAGAAAGCCTCGAAGTTGGTTTTACAACAGATAAACGGGAAGAAAAAGCATGATCGCATCAGAATCCTTGACCCAATTCTGGCAGTCTTACCTGCAAAGCCTGCCTGCGGAGCACCCGCACCGCTCTCTGCCCCTGCCCGAAGCCTGGGGATTTGGTTCCGGCGGGGATCTGGCCGAAGAACTGGGTCAGTTGGTTTATGATGGCGTCAAAACCGCCACATGTTCCATGCTCTGGGAGTATGAACGTGAAAACGAGGCTATACCAACCGTTGGCAGCCTGAGCATCATTCTAGATGGGCAGGAAAATCCCTGGCTGGTCATCGAAACGACCGAAATCGTTATAAAACCTTTCAACGAAGTCGACCCATCTTTTGCATCCGAAGAAGGCGAAGGCGACCGTTCCCTGGCGTACTGGCGCGATGCCCACTGGCGTTTCTTCGGGCGCACCTGGGATGACCTCGCCCGACCCATCAGCGAGCAGATGCCCCTCGTTTGCGAGCGTTTCCGTGTTCTCTTCCGCCGAGGCTAAATCATGTACCCACTCCTGCGCTCCCTGCTCTTCAAACTCGACCCCGAAATCACCCACGCTCTGACCCTGCGCCTGGTTGGCCTGGCGGGACGCATCCCGCCCTCGCGCTGGATGCTGAAAAAAATGTTTACCCCGTCCGCGAAACCGGTGCAGGCCTTTGGGCTGACGTTCAGGAATCCCGTCGGCCTGGCTGCCGGGTATGACAAGGACTGCGAATCCATCGCCGGACTCTCTGCCCTTGGGTTTGGTCACCTCGAATTGGGGACGGTCACGCCGCGTCCGCAGCCGGGCAACCCGAAGCCGCGTGTTTTTCGGTTGATCGAGGAGGAAGGGGTGATTAATCGCATGGGCTTTCCGGGGCAGGGGATGGATTATGCAGCCAAGTCATTGCGAGCCGCCGGTTTTGGGCGGCGCGGCAATCTCCCTGCTAACGGGGGATTGCTTCGGGACGGGGTCTCGATACGCAAAGAACGCTACTCGACCACCACCCCTCGCACACCTGCCCTGGCGGGTGGTGCCAGGGATGACACCATAATTGGAATTAATCTCGGCAAAAACAAAGACACCCCGCTCGAATCCGCCGCCGAAGATTACATCGCACTGATGCGCACGTTTGCGCCGCTGGCCGACTATCTGGCGATTAATATTTCTTCGCCCAATACGGTTGGCCTGCGGCGCTTGCAGGGGCGCGAGATGCTGGAGGGGCTGCTGGGCGCGATAGCGCAGGAACGTCGAATGTCGAATGTCAAATGTCCGGTGCTTGTCAAAATTGCCCCCGATTTATCGGACGAGGAGTTGGACGACGCCGTCGGCGCAATCATCGATAGCGGCATGGACGGGATTATCGCCACCAATACGACTCTCAGCCGCGAGGGGGTACGGTCGCCGCTCAGGGCAGAGACAGGCGGATTAAGCGGCAGTCCGCTGACGGGCCTGGGTGATGCCGTGCTGGAAAAAGTCCTCGCGCGGGTGAATGCGCGGGTTCCGGTTATCGGCGTGGGTGGAATCATGAGTCCAGATGATGCCAAAAGAAAATTAGACCTGGGCGCTGCGCTGGTGCAGGTCTATACGGGCATGATTTATGCTGGGCCAGGGTTGGTGAAGCGGATTGTGGAGGGGTTGTGACCCCCTCCCGGCCTCCCCCAAATTCCAAAGAGCGGAATTTGGGGGAGGTGTTATTCATTCATGAAATTCTTCCACCTGGTAGGTGTGGACGTTTAGCCGCCCGCCCCGCCAGGCGTCGGGGGCAGCGCCCATTTTCTGGCA
>JAWOIR010000389.1:0-2800 GCA_046484545.1 Anaerolineales bacterium | reverse complement strand
CGGGTCGGCGGGCATGACCTCGGTCAGCCAGTTGTCGACCTCGTCCAGGACGCGATGGATGGCGTCGAAATGCCATTCAGGGTCGTCAAAAATGCCGAAGTGAGTCGGGGCGACGTGGCGGGCATCGAGGGCTTGCAATTTGTCAATCGAGGCGTGCCACTTTTCGAGATGCAATTCAGGTGGGACAAAGGGCAGGCGCAGGTAGGGATAGGACGAGATGCGAATTCCACCCACGTCGCCGGTGAAGCAATAGCCCTCACAAAAATACGACAGATGATGTTCAGCGTGACCGGGGGTGTCGAGGGCCAGCACCTTCAGCCCGCCGCCCAGCGCAACTTGCTCGCCGTCGCCCAAAATCGTCAGTTTTTCGGAGGCGACCGGCAGGAAATCGCCCCAGAGCGGCTTCATCTGGTCGCCATAAATGCGGGTGGCCGAGGCAATCAGTTTTTCGGGGTTGAGCAGGTGCGGTGCGCCGTTGGCATGCACACAAACCTGCGCCCCCCGCCCCGACAAAAATCCCGCCGCGCCGGCATGGTCGAGGTGGATATGGGTCAGGAAAACGTGGGTGACATCGCGTAAGCCAAAGCCAAGGGCCGCCAGCGCGCGTTCCAGGGCCGGCACAGTCGAGCCGGGGCCGGATTCGACCAGCGCGACCCCGTCCGGGTGCGGGATGGCGTAGGCCGCAATCGCGCTGGCGTGGCCTTTGAAATCTAAATCGAGAGCGTGAACGGTTGTTTTTTCCATAGCGGTTGCTCCTGGGTACGGTTTTGGGCGGCAAAAGCCGAAAGTGCCACTGCCAAATCGTCACCGCAAGCGACGCGGCAGACCGGCACCCCCCGCGCCAGCAAATTCTCGAAAAGTGGTTCATTCGAGGTGTGCCAGCCAAAGGTTTGGGGGTCAAGCAGGATGACGACAGGACTGAGTCCACGCCGGGCGGCGTTTTCGACTGCGAGTAACACGTCCTGCCGCGCAGAAGCGGTCACCATCAGCGCGCTCGACCCGTAAGGGATTCGCGCGGCGACCGAATCAACCAGGCTGACGAGGGGCAGGCGGCCAGTGGCCTGCACAAAGGCCAGGGTTTCGAGCAGTTTGACTTCCTGGCGCTCACTGCGCTCCGCCGGGATGACGGTATAGGAATGACCCTCGGAAACCAGCCCGACAGCGCGTCGCTGGTTGATAAAATAATGCGCCAGGGATGCGGTAATCGTAGCCGCGTATTCGAGGGTTTCGGGCGGCAGGGTAAATTGCGGACGGCGCTGCAAGGTCCAGTCGTGCCATTTGGGCTGGGACGCGTCGGGCAGGGCATGGTGAACGCCGGCTTCAGCGTCGAGAAAGAGCCAGATTTCGGCCTGTGGGTCCTGCTCGAATTCCTTGACCATGATGCGGTTGCGGCGCGCGCTGGTGGGCCAGTGGATGCGCTTGAGCGGGTCGCCGTGGACGTATTCGCGCACGCCCGAAGCGTGGGGCGTGATTTCAAGCGATTTCTGTCGGATGGCTTTGCCACCCGGCAGGTAACCTGCCGGGGAGGGGAAATCGTCGATGGGCAGAATCAGCGGAAAGACGAGCAATGAATCGGCGTGGGGGATGGTTCGTTTACCGGTAAACAGGCCAAAGGGGTCGCCGGATACGAGTGAAGTCGGCCCGAGACGGTAAACGCCGCGACGGTTGAGCCAGGTTCGGGCCAGGTACGAACGATTCTGTCTTCCCCCTACATTGGTGAGCAAACGCGACCCGGCGGCCTGCGGCAAATCGGACAGGTTTTCAACTTCGACCCACAAACGCGGCAGTCGGCTGTCGTTTTGCAGGTCGAAATTTTCTTCAAAGACATCGCCCACCGAGGCGCGCAGAGACCGCGCCTGACGGGTAAGCCGCAAGCGGCGCAGGGAGAGAAATGTCCACAGCCAGGCCGTGCCGAGCAACAGGCCGCTCAGGTACATCAGCCGGACGTAAAGTACCGCGCCGTTGAGGAGGGTTCCGGTCAGACCTGCAAAAAAGAGAATGAGCAGGAAGAGACGGGCCGGGTTTCGCATGTCAGGCGTCGAAGGTTCCGCCGGGAACGGGAACGGCTTTGACGATTTCCTGTACCAGTTTTTCGGCGGTGACATCGCGCAGGCGGGCAGCGGGGTTGACGATGATGCGATGGGACAGAATGGCGCCAGCCAGGGCCTTGACATCGTCGGGCAGGACGTACTCGCGCCCCTGCAGGCCGGCGCGGGCTTGCGAGGCGCGGAAGAGGGCCAGCGAACCGCGCGGGCTGGCGCCCAGGTAAATATCGGAATGCTGGCGGGTGCGCTGGACGAGGTCGGTGATGTAGCGTTTGACCGCCGGGGAGACGAAAATGGCGCGCACGGCTTCAGCGGCGTCCAGCACTTCTTCAGCACTCAGCACGGGTTTGATGCTTTCAATCGGGTGGCGCATTTGCTGGTTTTCGAGAATGAGAATCTCCTCGTCCTGGCGCGGGTAGCCCATACGCAGGCGCAAGAGAAAGCGGTCGAGTTGGGCTTCGGGCAGGGGGAAAGTGCCTTCGTATTCGATTGGGTTTTGGGTGGCCATGACCATGAAGGGACTCGGCAGGATGTGAGTCGCGCCGTCTACCGTAACCTGGCGCTCTTCCATGGCTTCGAGCAGGGCAGCCTGGGTTTTGGGCGTGGCACGGTTGATTTCGTCAGCCAGGATGATTTGCCCGAATAGCGGGCCTGGACGGAACTCGAATTTGCGGTTTTCCTGGTTGAAGATGGAGGTGCCGGTCACATCGGAGGGCAGCATATCGGGAGTGAATTGCAGGCGGCTGAAGGCGCAG
>JAWOIR010000355.1:0-3287 GCA_046484545.1 Anaerolineales bacterium | reverse complement strand
GCATGTGCTGGCGAATGAGATGGGCGTTAATATCAAGATTACCTCCGGCCCGGCCATTGAGCGCGCCGGCGACCTGGCCGCCATCCTGACCAACCTGCGCGCCGGCGATATTCTTTTTATTGATGAAATTCACCGTCTCGGGAGGGTGGTCGAGGAAGTGCTTTACCCGGCCATGGAAGACTTCGCGCTGGATATCGTCATTGGCAAGGGGCCCTCGGCGCGTTCGATTCGCCTGAAGTTGCCGCGTTTCTCGGTCGTCGGCGCGACCACCCGCCTGGCGCTGATGACGGCTCCCCTGCGTGCGCGTTTTGGGGCGGTCTATCGCCTGGATTACTACGACGAGACTGCCATCCAGACGATTGTCCGCCGCGCGACCGGGATTTTAGGCGTGGACGCCGATGAAAGCGGCGTGGCTGAGATTGCCCGCCGGGCGCGCGGGACGCCGCGCATTGCTCTGCGCCTGCTGCGGCGGGTGCGCGATTTTGCCCAGGTGCGCGGCGACGGCGTCATCACTGCCGAAGCGGCTTGCGGTGCGCTCGACCTGTTGCAGGTCGACCCGCTTGGGCTGGACGATGTCGACCGTCGGGTGCTGAAAACCATCATCGAGAAATACAGCGGCGGCCCGGTCGGGCTGAACACCATCGGTGCAAGCATCGGCGAGGAGCCGGAGACCATCATGGACGTGGTCGAGCCGTATCTGCTGCAACTCGGCTTCCTCGACCGCACCCCACAAGGACGGGTCGCCACTCGCCTGGCATATGAGCATCTCGGCCTATCCTATCCTGACGACGCGCCCCAGCCGCGTTTGCTTTAATTGTCACGCGACACTATACTTAGTACTTGACGAAAGTTGGAAGAGTTTCCGATTTTTGTATGTGTAGCGGGCCGCAAACGCGCGCCCGCTACACATACAAAAATCGGGCTCCTTGCAAAATATTCAGGTTTTACTGATAATTGATTTTGTTGATTGTTTTAAGGAAATTTAACGATGATTGAATTGGAACTTTCCACCATCCCCGACTCTGATTTGGACTTGCAGGTTTTAACACGCCTGGTGAATAAATTTGGGGAAGCCAATCATGTGCGAGTCCATGTCTCAACCATGACATGGGCAAATGCCTGGACAGAGTTGCTAACAATTGCTTCTCACGGCAGGGGGCCTCACATCTCGCACATTGGCGGTTCGTGGACAAGCAGCCTGATTATGATGAATGCCTTGCGTCCTTTTCAGCCCTCCGAATTGGAATCGCTGGGAGGGGCCTCGGCCTTTATGCAACCGACCTGGTTGAGCACCTGCATGGCTGGGGATAATAAATGCTATGCCATTCCCTGGACGGGATATATTTATGTCATTTGTTATCGCCGCGACATGCTCAAGCAGGCCGGAATTGATGAGGCGACAGCCTTCGGCTCTGTTGATGCACTCAACGCTACCATCAAAAAACTATCGCAGTCTGACCTTGAAATTCCCTGGCTGAACCCTCCCATTGTTGCGCCTTATAACGATTATCTTCACATGGCCGCTTCCTGGGTTTGGGGAACGGGGGGGAAATTTATTGATGATAGTGGAGCAAAATTGGTCTTTGACAGCGAAGCAACCATTCAAGGAATTGCTTACTGGTTGGCTAGTTGTACGTTCATGCGCCCGGAGCATATTGAGATTGATACGGCATTGGGGTTGGAGCTCTTTTCCCAGGGCAAGGTTGCCGCGATACTGACCGACATCCGTAACGTTGACTCGCTTTTCGCTAGGGAAAATTTACCGTTCTCTCGTGATAACTTGGGCGTGGCAACCCTGACTGAAATTCCCTGGTGCGGCGGCGGCAGTTTTGTTATCTGGAATCACACTCGCGGCGACCCGCAACAAGAAAAAGCAGCGGTAGCCCTGACCCAGTTTTTAAATAACCATCAAAATCAGTTGCTCTGGGCCAACTTGGTTAAAAGCATGCCTGCTCGATTGGATGTGCTGGAAGAAATTTATCAGCCTGGTCACCCGCTGCGCGAAGCGGTTATGCTGGCTGCTCATCGCGGCTTGCCTTATATGAGTGTCCCGCTTTGGCGCAGGGTGGAACATCAACTTGCCATGGCGCTGGGTGAAATTTTGGATGAAGCACGTCAGCACCCTGAAAAAGAACCGTCCAAAATTGTGCGCGATTCCCTGGAGCCTCTTGCCAGGCGGCTGAACCTGGCGTTTAGCAGTTAGTTTACATTTCAGGCACAGTGAAACGGGAGACGCTTATCGGTCTCCCGTTTTTGGTTCCGATAGTGGATTGGGGATGAATTCACCGTAGCGAAAACCGAATAAAAGAAGTCCGGATTTCGTTAAGTATTTGCCATAAAGTCTGCCGACCTTTTTCGCGGTAAATATCAGAGAAACGCTGCCGGCTTTTTCATCGTCGGTATGAGTTCTGTTAATAGGTATCACTTGAAACTATCTAATTTCCAGCCCGTATATTATTATTGTAAATCCCAAGTTCATACTGGAGAAAGTTCATGAAGAAACTTCGTAACATTATTATCGCAGTCATCCTGGTTAGCCTGATAGGCTTTGTTGGATATTATTTTTGGAATCAGAGTGTGGCAACCGCCCAGGGACAATACCAGACCACCCCTGCCGCGCGTGGTGACATCGAATCCACCGTCGGCGCGACCGGGACCGTGCGCGCCAATCAGACCGCCCTACTGACCTGGCAGACGACCGGCTCGGTCGAAGCCGTTCGCGTTAAGATTGGCGACGTTGTGCAAACGGATGACATTCTTGCAGAATTGTCGAAAACATCCCTTTCGCAGAGCATCATCATGGCTGAGGTCGATTTGTTGAACGCTAAACGCACCCTTGAAGATTTGCGAACATCGGACACCTCCCGCGCCCAGGCCGAACTGGCCGTCGTGCAGGCGGAAAAAGCCCTTGACGATGCCCGCACCCGTTATGAGGGAGTCAATTTTGCCCGCGCGTCAGACACCAAAGTTGACAATGTCCGCGCTGAAATTGACCTGCTCGACAACCAGATTTCCCAGGCGCGTCGCTTTTACAACCAGGTTGCCAACCTGCCCGATGGCGACTCGCGCAAAGCCACGGCTTTATCCAATCTGACTTCTTTGGAACTGCGTCGCAACCAGAAAGTGGCTGAATACAATTACATTACCGGCAGCCCGGACGAGAACGAGATGCGACAGAAAAAAATCCCCCAACAAATTTCGCATGAGTTGCGGCAGTGAGCAGGTTGGTGAAAACGCCAACCCAAGGCAACACTTTAATCGGTGCACATCAGTTTCATCATATTAGA
>JAWOIR010000252.1:0-8566 GCA_046484545.1 Anaerolineales bacterium | reverse complement strand
AAGGGCAGCCACGTCCTGCTCGAAAAGCGCACCCGCCACCTGTACGCCATCGACCACGGCCTGTGCTACCATGCCGAAGACAAACTGCGCACCGTCATCTGGGACTTCGCCGGGCAAGACATCGCCCCCGCTCATCTCGACGACATCCAGCGGATGTGCGCCGCGCTCGAAACACGCTCGAACCTGTTCACTGACCTTGAGCCTTATCTCGCTCCCAAAGAACTCACTGCTTTAGCCGAACGCGGACAGGTTTTGCTGACCGAAGGGCAGTTCCCCGAACCCCCGCAATATCGCCGCGCCTTTCCGTATCCCCCGCTATAAATGCAGAATCAAAACCGGATAACCGCATAACCGGAAAACAGAAAAACTGGAGAACTTTTAAAATGCCCCACTACAAACTCGCCCTGCTTGGGTTCGGCAACGTAGGCCGCGCCCTGGCCGAACTCTTGCTGCGCAAGCAGGCAGAAATGCAGAAAGACTACAACGTCACCTTCAGCGTGGTCGCCATCGGCACCGGTCGGCGCGGATTCGCCGTCCAACCGGGCGGATTCCACCTGCCTGCCGTCATGGACGCCCTCAACAACGGTAAAACCCTGGCCGAATTCAGCGCCTTTCCCGTAGAAGACGCCTTCGACCTGATTCGCAAATCCGGCGCGGACGTCTTGTTCGAGAACACCCCGGTCGATTACGCCAGCGGCCAACCCGCCATCGACCACATCAAACTGGCCCTTGAGCATGGTATGCACGTCAGCACCGCCAACAAAGGCCCGGTCGTCCATGCCTGGCATGAACTGAAAGCCCTGGCTGCCAAAAAAGGACTCCAATTCTTCCACGAATCGACCGTCATGGACGGCGCGCCGATTTTCTCGCTCTTTCGCGGGGCCTTGCCCGGCGCGCAGTTGCAATCCTTCAAGGCTGTGCTGAACTCGACCACCAACCTGATTCTGACCCGTATGGAAAGCGGTGAAGCTTTCGACGAGGCCGTGCGCTACGCCCAGCAAATCGGCATCGCTGAAACCGACCCATCCGGTGACATCGACGGCTGGGACGCGGCCATCAAAATCGCGGCGCTGGCGACCGTGCTGATGGACAAACCGCTCAAACCCGGCGACGTGGACCGCACCGGCATCCGCGACATCACCCCCGAAATGGTGCTGGCCGCCAAAGCCGAGGGCAAACGCTACAAACTGGTCTGCACCGCTGAACGCGACGGCGACCAGGTGCGCGGCAAAGTCGCCCCGGAACTGGTTCCGGTTACGTCGCCCATGTACGGGCTGGAAGGTACCACCTCGCTGATTCAATTCAACACCGACGTGCTTGGCGAACTGACCCTCATCGAAAGCGACCCCGGCCCGCACACCACCGCCTATGGTCTGCTGGCTGACTTTTTGAATATGCTCAAATAAATTAAATGAAAAATAGCGTGTTGGGTGGTTTATGCCACCCAACACGCTATTTAATTTCTACAACTTTACAGCAATTTCGCGCTCAGGGTAAGTTCAGGCCCGGCCAGTGCCTTTGAAACCGGGCAATTCTTCTTGGCAGCCTCGGCTTGCTCGAGGAACTCGGCTTCGCCGATACCCGGCACTTTGGCCTCGCTCTTGAGTTCGATAAGGCTGATGGTTGGCCCTTCGCCGAGGTGGACGGTGGCGCTGGTGCTGATGCTTTCGGGGGGATAACCAGCCTTGGTCAGCAGGGCAGAGAGGAACATCGAGAAGCATCCGGCCTGGGCCGCGCCAATTAGTTCTTCGGGATTGGTGCCTTTGCCTTCTTCAAAGCGCGAGGCAAAGGTATACGCGCCTTCGTAGGCGCCGCTGGCCAGTTTCATTGTGCCGGAACCTTCTTTGAGGGTGCCTTTCCATTCAGCAAAGGAAGTACGGGTGGTCATAATATCTCTCCTTTTGTTGGTGTGTAGCGCGGGATGCTATCCCGCATTCTGCTTTTACACTTGCGGCGCGGGGTAACATCCCACGTTACATTTTTATAAACGAATCGTCGTCAAAAATCAACCCGAAAATATCCTAAAAACATCCGAATTGAGAGTCTTTGCGCCTAATGCCCGTGCCCAAAGGCATGTTCCAACACCAGGCGGGCATAGTAACCCCAGGCAAAGGCCGGTTGGTAAACGATGGACTGGCCGATTCGTGATTCTGGGGCATTTTTCAGGTTGGCATCCAGGAAGGCCAGCATTTGGGCCCAGGCCTGGCTCTTGACACTGTCAGCGCGGATTTCGTCCATGTTGGTCATAAAGGCATGCGGCTGGCCTTCGTAGATGGTGATTTCGTTCGGAATTCCGGCGGTATTCAGGCCATCTTCGAGGGCATAGACTTCTTCCAATGGAATAGACGCATCCGCTCCGCCGAAGATTCCCAACAGCGGGCCGGGCAGGTTTTTCAGCAATTCGGGGTCGGTTTCGGAGGAGCCATAGAAGATGACGGTAGCGGCAATCCCGTTGTTGTGCAGGCTGTAAAGCATCGAAGCACGGCCCCCGTAGCAGAAGCCGACAATGCCGATTTTGGCCGGGTCCGCCTGGGGTTGGGACTCAATCCAGGCGTAGACCGAGTCGAGGTCGGCGTTGACCTGCTCCGGGCCGTTGGTGATGACCTGGTAAATCGCGCGCGGAATCCACTGGGAGGTCGAGCCGCGAAAGGTATCCGGGGCGATGACCCTGTATCCATCTTCGGCCAGGCCATCAGCCATACTGGTGATGGCGGCGTTCAGGCCAAAGAATTCGTGAATCATGATGACAACCGGGAAAGGCCCTTCGCCCGGCGGCGTCGCAACGTAGGCGCGCACATCCGGCCCGCCATTAATGCCAGGGATGGTGGTATTGGTCACAGACGCCAGGCGCTCCTGGCTGCCAATCCCTGCCAGGGGAACAGAAAGGATAAGCAAGAGAACGGCCAGCAGCAAGAATGCCAGCAGGCCGCCCAGAATTTTAATAATACGATTCATCCGTTTGCCTCCAATAAAACCAGGTTAAAGCAAGTGTAGAAGGTTGGGCACTCAAAAACTATCAATTTTTCAAGCAGTAACTTTTTCGATAAAATCCACCCAGCGGGCAAAGCCCCGGTCTTTGAACCAGCCCAGTTTGTCCTGGAAGGGCCGACCGGCCACAATGGCGTCCGCGACTTCGAGCGAAAGCCGGGCCGTGACCCAGGATTCGTCCACATTTTTGTGGGCGCGTTCCAGAATTTCTCTTGCTGTTTGGGTATCTCCGACCAGATGGCTGGCAAGCGCATAAGATGCGTAAAACTCCCCGGCCTCGTCCAGCCCCAGCCAGCCCGATTCGGCCTGCTCGAAAGCCAGCAAAGCCTGGGACAGCATCTCCGGCCTGGAAGAGGCAATCCACTGATAGAAAAGCAGGAGCGCGCCAAAGGCATGGTTCAAACCAACCAGGCGCTGCCACTGGTTTTCTTCAGCCAATTTGAGCGAATGGGCAATCTGCTCTTCCGCCGCCTTGAAATTTCCCTGCAAGAGTTCGATAAAACCGAGATACGCCGGAGCATACGATTCAGCCATATAGTTGCCAATCGAGCGGCTGAGTTCGAGATACCTTTCCTGGCTCTGACGGGCTTGTTCATAGTTTCCCTGGTCCATCAGCACCAGGCCCAGGTTGTGCAGGCCAATCGCTTCAAGGCGACGCTCCCCAATCGAGCGGCCCAGGCGGATGGCATTTTCATAACATTCGGCAGCATCATGCCACAAGCCGAGCGCGTGTTTCGTGATTCCCATCGAATTCCAGGCGCGGGCCTCGATACGGGGATTGTGGTTTCGTCGCGCTACAGCCAGCAATTCGTCAACCAGGATTTTAGCGCTGTCGTATCGCCCCAGCCGCCACTCGATATTAAATTCAGTATCCAGCAAAGCCATACGCTCGCTTTGCAAAGTCTCTGCATTCAAATCCATCTGGGCGCGCAAAATCGCATAGGCTTTTTGGGCGACATGCGGCTTACCCATAAGTTCAATCACAAAATAGCCCCACAGGTTGGCCCAGCGCAATCGCAAAATATCAGAGGCGACCCCGCGCAGGTTTTCCAGACTCAGTTCAATCTGGTGATAGGCTTCCTGAGCCTCCTGCACTTTTCCGAGGCGGGCCAGGGCATCGGCATAGGTCAATTGCAGCGACAGGGAGGCTTCACGATGCTGGATGCGGTCCCAGCGCGCAAGCCGGTCATCAATCAGGTTGCGGATGTGGGGCGTCATCTCAGGTGATTCCGAGGAAATGCGCATTGTCAGATCGAGATTGTCCTCGATGATTTTTTGCGCGCGTTCAAGCTTTCCAGCGAGAATATGAATTTCGGCTACCTGGCGGGCAAGCACGAGCCGCCGAATGCCTGCGGCATTTTGCAGGGCTTCGTAAAAGGCGTCGGCAGCCTCCTGGCCGCGATGATGTTTTTTATGCAACCAGCCGAGGGCCTCCAGCCACAGGCTCGCGCCGACCAAATCGCCATGTTCGATGTGCGAACGGGCAATCAGCGGGACGAGTAAAATCCCGGCCCCTTCCCAATAATCACCGAAAAATTCCAGTTTCGATTTGGCCCAGTTCTCAAGCCCTTCGAGCCACTTCAGGCGTTCATCGCGTGGGATGCGCGCCAGGGCAGCCTCTTGCAAACGTCCGTGCCGGAAGACTTCCTCCATTTCGCCGCTAAAAAGTTTTGATACTTCCTGGTAAACCGTTTCGGTTTCGCGCAGAACATCGATGCCCAGCGACATCTCCCTGGCGGGCCGGTCCCAGATGCGGCCAATCGCTTCGAGGGTAAAGCGCCTGCCCATCAAAGCCCCGCGCTTGGCAACTTCCTTGCCGGCCACACCCAGCCTTTCAAGACGCGCTTCCATCACTTCGCGAATCGAGCCGGGCAGGGGCATATTTTCAGACAGGATTCCCGCCAGACCATTTTCCTTGACCAGCAAAGCCGTTTCTGTGGCAAATAACGGATTGCCGTCGGTATGTTCCGCAATCCGCAGGGCCATCGCCGGGCTGATGGAACCTTCCCCAAGCGGGATAAGCGCCTGGGCCAGCGTTTCCGGAGGGATTTCTTTCAGCCGAATTTCCTGCATAAGATTTTCATCCGTCCATTTCTGGATGGGGGCAGACCAGTAACTTTCAGGCCCGAAGTCCTCCTCACGAACGGTAAACAGGACAAAGATGGGCGCGTTCCAGCCAATCCGAAAGGCCCAATCGAGAAAAGCGGCGGTATCGGCATCCCCCTTTTGAGCGTCTTCAAGGATAATTATCCACGCTTCCTCGCGCGCCGCCGATTCCATCCAAGCCTTGATTTCGGCAAAGGCATTGCTCCACTTGGCCGGGCCGTCCATACTGGAGATATTGAATTCTGGCCGCTGGATTCCAAGCACGAACGCCAGCAATTCAATTGTCGTCTCTTCGCGCCCTTGTTGGACACCGGAATGTTCGCGGGTTAGTTGCGAGCGTAATTTTTCCAGAATGGCTTCATCGCTTAATTCAAGCGGCAGGTTGAAACGATTACGCAGCAGGGTATTCAATCCATGCGAAGGCAGTCGCTCGCTGTGGTCATACTGGATGACATCGAATCGAAATAACTCAGGCCGACGCTGCGCCCAATCACGCAACTCCCAGATGATACGGCTTTTGCCCACGCCCGCTGCGCCGCGAATGCAAAATGCCTGGAGTTTTCTCTCATCCAGGCACTTTTCAATCTGCGATTGCAACAGACTCCACTCTTTCTGGCGGCCCACAAAAGGCGGCAACTCCAGCATCGGGGTGGCGCGTTCACTAATCACCTCGAAGGACTGGATGGTGTGCTTCCTGCCGCGTAATTCAATTGCCGGCTTGATAGCCGCGTCGAAATAGCGACGCACCTCGTCATAGACAGATTGCGACATCCAGACACTGCCGGGATTGGCAAGCGACTGGATGCGGGAGGCGGTATTGACGGTATCACCCATCACCGTCCACGCGCCGCCAATCTCACGATACATGGCCTCGCCCGCATGGATGCCCACGCGCAGGCCAAAATTGAATCCTTTTTCTTTGTTGTAGTGGACGGCCTCCTGCTGCATTGCCAGCCCGGCGCGGACGGCATTGCGCCCGGCGTTCGGGTCGGGATTCGGGACGCCAAACGTCGCCACGACTGCATCCCCCAGGAATTTGTCCACCACCCCGTTGTATTGCTCGACAACCTTCCCCAGGCGTTGCAGTAATCCACCAACAACATTCGCCACTTCATCGGCAGAGCGCTCCTCTGAAAAGGCTGTGAAACCGGCCAAATCGGCAAAAAGGACGGTCATGTAGCGCAACTCGCCACCAGGCTGGTAATCCCCATCCACACTACGCACAGTTATCTCCGCCGGAGATGGACTGCTCTGTTGCATGGGCTTGCCGCAAGCGCCACAAAACTTTAAGGTGCCGGCAAGTTCATCGGGCCATTGCGTCTGGCAGTGCGGACATATCATGAAATGATTATAACTGACTTATATTATCCAATTTCTTTGAAATTTGTTTGCAATTTTAATATTGCCTGCCGTGATAAGTCTCCGCGTTTTGGAGTATGAGGTGTGCAGACTGTGTATTTCCAGGCGCAGACGGGTATAATTCCGGCATGGCATCTCCATCCCAAAGCACTTTTTGGCGTCTTATTTTGCTCCTGCTTATCCTTTTGGCCGGGTTTGCCATCGCCGAGACCTTCCAACTGGCCGAAAGATTGCAGGTGAACCCGTTTGCCAGCAAAACCATTTTGGGGATACTGGCCTTTTTCACACTGACGATTGTCGCCACCGGCACCGTCCTCGCGCTGACGTTCACCGACTACCGTTTACAGGCCTTCTCCACGCTCGAAGCCGCTCCCCGTGCCGGGGGCTTTTTCCGTTTCGCCGCTTTTGCCGCCTTTTTGGCGTTTCTTTTCATATTCCCTGTCCTGTACGCCTTGCCTGACTTCAGGCAGTTCTTCGGCGCAAGCGGGACGCGCTTTTTCGTTTACATCCTGCTCGCCCTGGCCGGCATGTACGCCCTGAAAATCGCCCGCCCGAATCTTGGTTTTCCCGCCGCCCTGGCCGCGGCCTTGATTTTGCAATCCGTCGTCAACCTGGCGGCTTCTTACCTGCCCGCCATCAGCGACTATCCTTTTGCAATGGGCTGGTCGGAGACGAGCCGTTTTTACTTCCCCTCCCTTTTTCTCTCCGAAAAAATCTACGGACAGCCCTACCCCTGGCCGATACTGCATCCCAGCCTGCACCTGCTGCTCGCGCCACCCTACTGGTTCGACGCGCCGCTCTGGTTCCATCGCGCCTGGCAAGTCGGCATCCGCTTCCTGATGGTCGGCCTGATTGCCCCGGCCCTGTTGTCGCGCTTCAAAATCGAAAACCGCGCCCTGAAATTCCTCCTTTTTGCCTGGATATTCGTTTACTTTTTCACGCTTCCACTTTACCTGCACCTGCCCCTGATGGTTTTCCCACTCCTGTGGCTTTTCCGCGCCGAAGACGAGCGCCGCACCTGGATTTTGCTCATCGTCACCTCCATCTGGGCCGGCCTCAGCCGCTTGAACTGGTATCCCATGCCCGGCTTGATTCTCTCGGTGCTGTGGCTGCTGGAAACCAAACCTGCCACCCCTGGCCTGATTGCCCGCTTCTGGCGCCCCGCCGCCTGGACAATTTCCGGCTCCATTCTGGCCTACGTCGTTTCGCAGGTTTACATTCCGCTTTCAGGCAACCAGCCCGGCGACTTCTTCACCAGCCTGACCTCTGACCTGCTCTGGTATCGCCTGTGGCCGAACGCGACCTATTTCATCGGCGTCCTGCCGGGAATCATCCTGTTCTCGCTGCCAATCTGGATTTTGATTGCTATCTCAGACTCCAGCGTCTCCCGACTTTGGAACAAACGTCAGAAGACGTTTGACTCCGCTCAAGTCCGTGATTCCATTATAGAGTCCGTTGTCAAGCCCGTTGCCATTTTCGCCATCCTGCTCGTCCTCTTCCTCGGCGGTATCCTCGTCAGCATGAAAATCGGTGGCGGCGGCGACCTGCACAACATGGACGCCTATGCCGTCATGCTGCTCATCGTGGCGGCTTATGCCTTCTTGCGAGCCTCGAAGCCCGTCCCCTGGCAGGTTGTGGCCCTGCTCGTGCTGGTCCCGGCCTGGTTCGCGCATCTGTCCAACAGCGGAATCGTGCGCTATGACCGGGCCGGGAGTCAGGCCGCTTTGACGGCCATCCAGGAGCGGGTCAGCGTGACCGAGGGCGAAATCCTGTTCATCACCCAGCGCCATCTGATGTCAATGGACATGATTGATGGGGCCGTCCTCATCCCCGAATACGAGCGCGAAGACCTGATGGAAATGGCAATGGCCAACAACAGCGCCTACCTGGCGCGTTTCGCGCAGGACATGGAGAATCAGCGCTTCGCCGCCATCATCGTTGACCCGCTGCGATTTAATTATCTCGGCAGCGACTACTACATGGGCGAAGAAAACAACGCCTGGGTACGCCACGTCGTGCGCCCTGTGCTATGCTGGTATCGTGAAGACGAAGTTTTCCCCGCCGACCGCATCATCATCTACGTCCCCCGCGAAGAAGGCCGCCAATGCCCGAC
>JAWOIR010000236.1:0-7856 GCA_046484545.1 Anaerolineales bacterium | reverse complement strand
CTGCCAGACCAAGCCCAGCGCCAGGCTGAGCGGAATCAAGGTCGAGATGATGACCACTGCCGGGCTGTCCAAAATCTCAAAACCGAGAATGATAAGCAGCAGTCCGGCTACGAGCAGGACGCCAAACCCGAGGGTGTAGGCAATCACGGGCAGGGTGTCGAGATGGTCAATACCAAATGCCACCTGCCAGGCGGCCAGCAAGCCGGTCAGGAGCAACAGGATTCGGTCAGAGAGGGTCATTTTCATGTCAGACCATCATCAGCAGCATGGCCGCCAGCATATACAGCGAAGCATATTTGAAGAGCCCAAAATTGACCCGCTCGGTGGGACGGAAAACACTGACCAGCGCCAGGGTTAGCAAGCCGCCGGAAAGAACCAAAAGGACGCGCAGATAACCGATTTCCATGCCAATGCCCCAGGCCGCCCAGCCCATTGCCAGGGCGGCAAAAACGCTCGAAATGGCGATGGTGGCGCGGGTGGCGGCGAATCCATAGGTGGAAGGGAAGGTCGGCACACCGGCGGCTTTGTAATCGTTGAAGTAGCGTATTGAGAAGGTCATGATATGGGTGGGAATCCAGAATAGGATTCCGAGAGCGAGCAGGACGCCAACCCAGTCGAGGCCGCCAAGGCCGAGGGCGCGGCCAGCCAGGATGGGCATGCCGCCCGAAATGCCGCCCCAGATGATGCTCCAGCAGGTGCGGCGCTTGAGCCACATCGAGTAAATCACCACGTCGAAGAACAATCCGGCGAAGATAATCAGGCCGTAGAGCGCGTCCATCGCCGCCGCCAACCCCACGCCAAGCACGGAAAGTACCAAGCCAACCCGCAGGGCTTCGTTGGGGTTAATCGCGCCGGAAGCCAATGGGCGATTTTTTGTTCGCGCCATTTTGGCATCGATGTCGCGGTCCCACCACATGTTGAGGATGGTGCTGCCACTGATGGAAGCCAGCAGACTGACAAACAACCCGGCGAGCACGCCCAGGTTGAAGACGGGACAGCGCGCGCTCATGTAACCGGCCAGGCCAGTGGCAACCAGCAGACCGGTTTGCAGGGACTTGAGCAGTGGCCAATAGGAACGAATTTTGGATTTGAGATTGTTTATTTTAGATTGGCTCATTGCGTAACTCCTCATGCTGGAACACCTGGGAACTATCTTGCGCAGCGGAAACCGACCTGTGGGCTGTAATACTGTGGCCCGGCGCTGTTGAACTTCCAGACGCGCAAATCGACTTCATACGAATAAAAACTACCGCCGCGCATGTGTCGGTAGTGCTGTTTGGGGTAGTCGTCTCCTGTCCACTGCCAGACGTTGCCGGCCATGTCGTACAGGCCGTAAGGCGAGGCTGAGTCAAGGGTCTCGTAGTCGTGGTAGGTCCGGCCATTGAAAAAGCCGACCGGGGTGGTGTTTCCCAGTTTGCCGAACATCTTCTCGAACAGGTCGAAGGATGAGTAAAAGTTGGCGTTGTTGCGTTCGATGTGCGTGCCCCAGGGGAAGGGCAGCCCGCGGCCATCCACCAATTCGGTGCCTCGTGCGGCTTTCTCCCACTCGATTTCGGTCGGTAGCCGCCAATCGTAAAACTCGCAATAGGCATTGGAACCAAACCAGGTCACCATCGTCACCGGATGGTTGCTGTATTCGTGGATGGCCTGAAAGGTTTGGCCGTCGAAGGTGATGCGCGCGCCTTCGGCCTCGGTCGGGAAAAAGAGTTTGTCGCCCGGCTTTATCTGCTCTTCGTGCTTGTAGCCGTCATACGGCTCACCGGGATAAAAGCCATGCGCACCCACCTCGACCCAGACCAGCTCCCCGGCTTCCACATCCACCTCACCGACGCGGATACTCCCCGCCGCCAGGGCTTCGTTCAGAAAGCGGGCGTATTGTTCGTTGGTGACTGTCGTGACCATGATTTCGTAGTCATAGTCAACGTCGGTGATATGGTCGTGCTGACCGTAGGGGAAGGCTCCCGCCGGGACAAGCGCCCAGGCTTCGGGGTCAATGCCGGTGTCGATGTAGGGAGGCGTAATCGCGCCGATGTTGGGCGCTTCAGCACAGGCCGTCAGCAGGAAGGCGGCCAGCGCCAGCAGGATGAGTGTGCGTTTCATTGGGACACCTCCTCAATGGTTTTTTGTAGTTCCTCCATTTTTTGTTTCTGCTCCCGTAATTCATCCTCGGCGGCTTTCTTGATTTCGGCTTTGTGTTCTGTTTGCCAGTAGCCCTTTGCCTTCAGAAGGTCAATCAACCGCCAGACCATGAATATCGCCAGCACCAGCAGCACGGTTGCCAGGCCGATGTCTGTCAGCAGCATGGTCCAGTTGACGATATTTTGCTGCTCTATTTCGCTTACAAACAGACGTTTCATTGAAAAAACTGTTACCGACCCAAAGGCCAGGTTCGACATGATGATGACCAGCCACCCAAACCACTGGCGGGCCTTGCCCTTCAACCCGGAACGGTCAGCGAAGTAGAACAGGATGATGGTGGCAATCAGGCTGGCCAGGATATGCCAATGCCCGGTCAGGGTGATGCGCTCTTCACGGTGCGGCCAGACGCGGAAAATCTCGGTCAACTTGACCGCCATAAAGATACCCACACCACTAACGGTGAAATTCATGAAGACCATCTGCCAGCCAGGGCCGAACTTGAGCGGGTCGCGCAGCAGGGCTTTGATTTTTTGCCAGAATGTGGGCTTTTCGATACCGGCTGTGCCTTCCTTGATGAGCATGTCCCATGAGTAGATGACAAACAGGAGCGCGGCCAGCATGACGCCCACCGAGCCGACATAAATTGTCGTATGCGCCCACTCAACCCAGACCACAGAAAGCGCCCCAAAGGTGATGACGATGGTGCCGATAATCATCAACGGCATAGCGATTTTGTGCAGGATTCCCTTGAACTTGAGCCAACGACCGACAATCAGCGTGATGGCAACCGCCACCAGGGTCAGCATGATGTGCAGGTGGCCGATAATGGCTTTTTCAAGGTAAGTTTTGAATGGGTTGCGAATCAGGTCTTCAGCCAGGAAGGTTTCGTGTCCGTTGCCCCAGTAGGAGCCGGTAACCGCCCCAAAGGAGGCCGAGAGCAGGGTTGCAACGGCCATCACGAAAAAGGCGGCGCGTTCCAGGTTTACCCCTCCCGGGGTGTGTGCATAGGATGAGTCGGGTGGCAGGCGGTATTCCTTTTTCCAGGGCCAGAGCGCGGCAGCGAGCAAAATCCCGGCGAAAAAGACCAGCGATTGGCCAAGCAGGAACAAGCCGTGAAAGATGAAGTTTTGTCCCCAGTAGGCAAATACCATGCCAAAGATGACTGCTGTCAGGTAGCCAACGGTGATGGTGGCATTGATGATGGTCTGCTCGTGGCGCTTCATCGGGATGATTTCGGTAATGATATACACCTCGATGGCAATGATGGTCATGGCGATGGTGTGGTAGAGCATGATAATGCGGCCTTCACGCTCGGCCTGCACCAGTTGCATGCCAAATAGTTGCACGACAATATCCCGGATGCCCCATTCCACCATTGGGCCGGAAAGCATACCCCAGAGCGCGGTCATGACCGAGACCACTGCAATAGCGACCAGGGTCAATCCGCGTGTGGAGCGAAAGAGGTAGTCGAAACGTTCTCTGATGAATTGCATGGGCGAAGCTCCTTATCAAAAAGGTAAAAATCTTCTGGTTGTGTGTGTTAACTTGTCATCCACTTGCGGGTCGAGGGAAGCAGCAGGTAAATGAGCAATCCTGTGCTCATTACCGGGGCGACCAGGAACATGGAAAAACGTCCTTTTATAATGACGTCGGTCAGCCCGACCGGGAACCCGCCGAACATCGACATGGCTGTTGCAAAAACGCCAACTGGCAAAGCCCAGGTTTTTCCCTTGACCAGCGCAAAGATAAAAACAGCCCAGGCCGCCGCGCCCCACCAGTTAACCATTTGCGACATGCCATACATTGCGTTGATAAAACCGGTTTCCTCGGTTTGGAAGCGAGAGATTGCCCCAACGCCGTCGATAAAGGTCAATACATACGCCAGTCCACTTGCAAAGGCCAGGCCAATAATTTTCTTATCCACGCCGCCAATCAGGAGCATACCGAACCACAACACGAAGGCTAATAAAAAGACCCACATAGTAGGAGCCGGCAACCCGATACTTGATGGCGGAATAATGGGGAAAAATCCAACAAGAATTTGCACCGTAGCAGCGACTACACCCCAAAACCAGGCCCATCGTTCCTTGTGCAAAAAGCCGTACAGAACCATGACCCACAAGGCGCCGGCTGCCACACCCAGCCAGGTGAGCAGGGCAAAGACAATTTGGACGGTAACGGCTTCGTCGGGCCGGTCACCTGCCAGTTTGCCCTCAATGTTGACGTTATAAATGCTCGCCATCAGGAACAAAATCAACAAACCGTTCAGAATTCCGAGAATAGCGAGGCTAATACCAAGTTTTTGATTGTCTTTCATTTTTGTTCCTTTCTATAGAACCTTCAATTTAAGCGATTCGTCCTGCGCGCAGGTTTCGAGGCATTCCAGACAGCGAATGCACTCCGCGTCGCGCAGGTTTTCGGGGATAGATTGAATGCCCATTGAGCACTCGAAGTCACAGCGTCCGCAGTTGTTACAGCGGCTGGCATTGCTCACAATTCGCACCGGCGAAATCTTGTTGAAAATTGCCAGTGTTGCGCCCAGCGGACAAAGGTACTTGCACCAGGAGCGCTCCATCAGGAAGGATGTGACCAGGAAAACCCCAAGCACGCTCCATAACAGGCCAGTTTCCAGCCTGAAACTGAACACCGCTCGCACGGGGCAAATGTCGTGCAATGGCGGATAAACCGCAAAGGCGGACGCGGCCAGAACCAGGCCCAAAAGGAGATACTTTGCCCAGCGCAAGGGACGGTCTGCCCAAAGGGGGATGGCGATGGGCAAACGCCCCGCAGCCGGTTTGCCGCGAATGTGGCGTTTTTCTCCGCCCAAGCGGCGCGCCATTTTCGCCAGCCACTCCTGCACCGCCCCCAGCGGACACATCCACCCGCAGAAAGCGCGGCCCGCCACGATGGAAACGCCCAGCACGCCGCTCATCACAGCAAAATTAAGCAGGTTGGTGGTCTTGAGCGTCTGCCCGCGCGCCAGGTAGACCCAGAGCGTCTCAATCGCGCCAAACGGGCAAAAGGCGTCAAATGACCCGCCGCTGCCCGCTTCGCCTGGAAGTAAGTGGCGAATACCGATAAGAAAGGTTCCAATGACGGCAAACCATAGCATCCCATAGCGGATTCCTGTTATTTTTTTTAAGTCCTGGCGGTCAATGCTGCTCATAAACTTTTTGCTCTCCAAATCACATTGACTAATTCCAGATTTGAAGGAACCAACTCCAGCGCTTCTTTGGTCGAACCATGTTCAGGTCGAAAACCGAGCGCCAGCGCAATCAGCATGCCAATGGCAAAGGCTGCAATAATGATGACGGGGTAGTAATACGGGTCGATTTTCATGAAAATATCAGGCGTGGGCAGGCGCAGCATACCGGTACTGGCATACTGCGCCTGCAAGCAAGGAGAATGCGCTTATTCCGGCTCTTTACCCAACTCAACGAGTTTGAACTTCGGGAAAAAGAGTGCAAAAATCAAGCCGCCTGAAAGCAGGGAGCCGTATAGATAATCCAGAGAGTCAGAATGGGCGATGAAAGTACGGATGAATTGGGTCGGAACGTCAATTGCAAAGATGGATGTTGCAGCAATCAACGCCAACCACCAGCCAATTCGCGTACCTGCCGCCAGTTTATAAATAGCAATGAACAACAGGATGACACAAATCCACTGTACCGGCGCAGACCAGGCCAGCACCCACCAATCGAAACCGGCGTACAGTGGTTTTTCCGGGCGGGTGAGCAGCATACGCAGGTTACCGGTACCGATGGTGAAGGCATGGGTGGTCAACATCCCCGCGAAGGTCAGGGCAACGAAATGAGCCCATTTTTGCATTTTGTCCACGTTGCGCAGGAAGATGATGCTCCAGAAAAAGGTTAGCCCGACCATTGAGATGGCCATTGGAATGGGAAATCCCTTCACAAAAGAAACATACGGCAGGAACATGAACATGCCGCCAGCGGAAGGAAATGCAGCAGCCAGAAGGCTGGCCGGATAGGCCCATTCACGGCCTTCATAAATGGGTTTCGCGAACAACAACAGCATCACGCCGCCAATAAAAATCAGGGCGCGGTAGAAGGGATAGGCAAACGAAAATATCAGGATACCGCTGGCATAAGCCGGTTTTTCTGCCGATACCACCAGCAGCTCGCTGATAACACGTTCCAGCGAGGTTTGAATCAGCAACGGGGCCGCAATGGTCATGAACAGACCTACGACGACAGCCAGGATGGCCAGGATAAGCCGATTGGTTTGAGATGTGTTTTTCATTAGTGTCTCCGTGTGATTATTTATAGACTTTCACTGAAAAGAATCCGTCCATATCTGCTTTCTCCAGGACAAAGACCGCCCTGTCATTCCAGTACTTCTGGTAATCAGCCGCCTCTTCGGGGGTGGCTGTGCCCGCTGCCATTTTCTTGCCCATCTCGACACGTCCGGGGGTAGGAATTGGCAGGATGATGACCAGGTTGAACTTGACGCCCACTTTCTGGCCGGTATCCAGGCGGGTGAATATCCATTCCCGCATTGGGGGCAGTTGTCCCGTCGGCTCTGCCGCGTAGACCATCTTGTTTTGCCGCACGAAGAGGTTGTCCACTGTCCCGAACTCGGAGCCGATGAACCCGGTGTGCGGAGATGCGCCGGTGATATAGGTGATAATCTCGCCGAACACACCGACAAACCATTCATCCTCTGCACCAGGGGCTTCCACTGCAATTTGTCCACGCACCGGGATTTCTCCGTCAGGATACAGCACTTCGAGCGCCTTCCTCGTTATGGTCCATGCGCCGGTGGTCGCGCCGCAGGAATGCCCAGCCAGTTTGACGGCTTCTTCATAGTAGTAAGGGACAGGGCCCGGAGTCTGCCCGAATATGTCGAAGTACGGTTCCATCATCATGATTGGCGGCACCTCGGTAATATATGCCTGTTCCCAGGCAAAGTCTTCAGGGGATGCGGGTGCAGTATTTTCCGCGATGGCGTCTGCCGTTGTGGGAGTGCCTTGCTGATAAACATTTACGTTGAAAAAGCCTTCCAGCGTATCGGCATTTTCGAAGACGAATTTCGCCCTGGCATTCCAGTATTCGTAGTAATCAGCCGCCTCTTCAGGGGTGGCTGTGCCAGCCGCCATTTTCTTACCCATTTCCTGGCGTTCGGGTGTTGCTATCGGGGTGATAACTGCCAGGTTGAAGTTCACGCCCACTTTCGCGCCGGTATCCAGGCGGGTAAAGACCCATTCCATCTGTGGGGGAGGGGTTCCGGACGGCTCATCTTTGTAAACCATTTTGTTCTGGCGGACGAATAAATTGTTGGTCTGCCCAAACTCCGCGCCAATGAAGCCTGTCTTGGGAGATGCGCCAGTGACGAAGGTAATTACCTCGCCGAACACGCCGACAAACCACTCGTCCTCAGCGCCGGGGGCTTCCACGGCAACCTGTCCGCGAACGGGAATTTCCCCATCGGGGTACAGCACTTCGAGCGCCTTGCGGGCAATCGTCCAGGCGCCTGCGGTCGCACCGCAGGAATGCCCTGCCAATTTGACCGCGTTTTCATACGTGTAGGGAACCGCCATCTGCGACTGCCCGAATATCTGGAAATAAGGATCCATCATCAGGATGGGCGCAACCTGGGTGATGTAGTCCTGAGTCCACAACCCGGCAGGCTCCTCCTCAACCTCAGGGACAGGTGACGCCTCTTCCTCGACTTCAACCGGCGCCACCGCCGGAACC
>JAWOIR010000175.1:0-3697 GCA_046484545.1 Anaerolineales bacterium | reverse complement strand
TTGGGAATATGATAGAGCGGCATTTCCATGATGAAAGCCGAGCGCTGCCCTTTGAACAGAACCCGGTTAAGCACCGTCCCCAAACCGACCAGGGTCGCCAGCGAAAAAATCACCAGTCCCCACGTTACCCACAGAGCATTGCTGCCGAAAAAGGCCGGGGCCAGGAAGGCCACCACCGCCAGACGCGCCGTGCAAGGCACCAGCGGCGCAATCAAAATCGTCAACAAGCGGGCGGGCCACGAGTCAATCACGCGTGTGCCCATAATCGACGGCACGTTGCAACCAAAACCAAGAAAAAGCGGCAGGAAGGATTTGCCATGCAGCCCCATCAGGTGCATCAGGTTGTCCATTACATAGGCCGCGCGGGCCATATAGCCGGTATCTTCGAGAAAGCCAAAGGCGGCAAAGAAGATTACCAGAATCGGCAGGAAGGTCAGCACCGCGCCGACACCGCCGATAACACCGTCCACCACCAGGCCGCGCAGCCACCAGGGCGCACCCGCCAGCGCAGATTCAGCCAACCCGGAAATCCCGCCCACCACCACTTCTTCGAGCCACTCCTGCAGCGGCGCACCGACCGTAAAAGTCAGCCAGAAAACCAGGCCCAGGATACCCGCCAGCACAAACAGACCCCAAACCGGGTGCGCGGCCACGCGGTCGAGTCGCTCGGTCAGGCTGATTTGTCCCAGCTTGGGGCGTAGCACTGCCGCCCGCACCATGCGCCCAATCCACTCATAACGCCCCGAAGCAACCGCCAGCATGGCGTCATCGTGCTGGACGAGAATATCATGCACGGCATTCCAGGTCTCGGCGGGCAGCGCGGTCTGCATCGTCGCCGTCACTTCGGCATCGCCTTCGAGCAACTTGAGCGCCATCCAATCCGGTGGATACGGCGCAGGAACCTGGCCCTCGATCAATTCCAAAACCTGCTCGAGGGCTTCACGATGGTCTGCTCGGATTTCAGGCAGACGCGGCGACTGTTCCAGCTCCCCATCCAATGTCTGGCGGATGACAGACAGCAGTTCGCGGACACCTTTGGCTCTGGTCGCCGTTATCGGTACGACCGGCACGCCCAGGGCGGCTTCCAGCACCCCCGGCTCGACAGTTAATCCCTCGCCGGAGGCCACATCCATCATATTGAGCGCCACCACCAAACGCACCGGCAGGCAAATCAACTCCGAAACGAGATACAGGCTGCGCTCCAGGTTGGCCGCGCTGACAACCGCCACAACCACATCCGGGCTTTCGCGCAGGATGTATTCGCGCGCTATCACTTCCTCTGGGGAGTTGGCCGTCAGGCTGTAGGTTCCTGGCAAGTCGACCAGGTTATACTCGCGCCCCTCCGCGCTAAACCGGCCCTCGCGCCGCTCGACCGTCTTACCCGGCCAGTTACCAACGTGCTGGTTCAGGCCGGTCAGCAGGTTGAAGAGCGTCGATTTGCCCATATTAGGCTGGCCTGCCAGGGCAATCACCGGCAGGCCAGTTCGTTTCTTTGCGCCTTTATCGATAGAGGCAGTTGTGTGACAATCCGCGCTCATGACAGGCTTTTCTCCACACAAATCTTGGCCGCTTCACCGCGCCCAAGCGCAACCCGCGTCCCGCGCACAGTCACAATCAAGGGGCCGCGCCCAAAATTTTGGGTCATCTGCACCTCGACTCCAGGCGTGAACCCCAGCGAAGTCAGGCGACCGGCAATGCCAATGCCATGCGAAAAATCGCGCACCACTGCACTTTCACCGGCGCGGATTTCAGATAAAGCGAGCGTGTGCAAGTTCAGTGCCATGAATTCACTCCAAGAATTGAAAAATTGAAAGTTTTGTTATAATTGACTAAGGCAGTCAAAAAATTAGCGTGTGCTAATTTACATCCTTAGTATATTGGAAATTGGGTTACAATACATGTGACAAATGTCACGAAAAAGGCGGAAGAATGGAACAGAACAAACATAGCCAGACCATCGAGGATTACCTATCCTTGATGTATGTCATGGAAAGGGACGGCGAGCCGATTGTCGGGGCGCGCCTGGCCGAACTGCTGGGCGTCACCCCGCCGACCGTCACCAATACCATGAAGCGTATGGCACGCGATGGCCTGATTACCATGGACGACAACGGCACACACCTGACGCCGCAAGGCTGGGGTTCAGCCAAAGATGTCATGCGCCGTCACATGCTGATGGAATGGATGATGTTAAAAGTCCTGCCCTGGTCGAAACTACATGGCGAAGCCCACAACCTCGAACACGCCATCTCACCCGAAGCCGAAGCCGCCGTTTACGAGGAACTGGGCAGGCCGCAAACCTGTCCACATGGCAACCCGCTGCCGGGCTGCGAAGCCGCCGTCGCCGCCTGGATTCCGCTGACCGAACTATCGAGCGGGGAAAAAGTTGTTATTCGTCGCATTCACGAACTGGCCGAAGAAAATCCGCCCCTGCTGGCTTTTCTGGAAGAAAAGAAGATAATGCCAGGTACGCCAGCACTCGTTGGCGAAATCCTGCCCTTCAACCAAACTATCGGCATTCATGTAGAAAATGAACCGGTAACACTGGGGTTTGCCGCCGCCCGTTATATTTATGCCGAGCGAAACCCGGCAGCATAAAGAAAACATAAATTTTCACAAATACAAATTGACAAGGAGTTGTCTAGCCCTTATCATCGGGCGAATTATGGAAACCGCAACCAGCCTGTCTCTTATCGTCGTTATTATTATCGTCCTTTTGGGTGTCATCCTGGAAGGGCTAATGACGGTTGGGAAGGCAAAAGCGCGCTAAAAGCGTACTAAACTGCAAGATGAAAGCCGCCCAACCGCAACGGGCGGCTTTTTTTATTATCGAGACCCAGCGTTTGTCATCCCTGGCACCGCCCGCCAGGGCAAGTGTTCGAGCCGCGCAGCGGGAAGAAATCTTGCTTTCACAGGTAAAGATTTCTCGCTGTCACTCGAGATGACAAATCACAGAGCCAAAGAAACAATTTCAAATCGCTATCTTAATTCAGGAGCATTTTTCATTATGCGTTCATCACAGATTAAATCAGGCTACGAGCGTGCGCCCCACCGGGCCTTGCTCAAAGCCACCGGCGTCACCGACGCTGACATGGACAAGCCCTTCGTGGCCATCGTCAATTCGTATGTTGATATCGTTCCGGGTCATGTTCACCTGCAAGAGTTCGGCAAACTGGTCAAGGAAGCCGTGCGGGCTGCTGGGGCGGTTCCGTTTGAATTCAACACCATTGGCGTCGATGACGGCATCGCCATGGGGCATTCCGGCATGAAGTTCTCCCTGCCTTCGCGCGAATTAATCGCCGATAGCGTGGAAACGATGATGGAAGCCCATAAATTCGACGGCATGGTGTGTATCCCCAACTGCGACAAAATCGTTCCGGGTATGTTGATGGCTGCGGCCAGGGTCAACGTCCCGGCGATTTTTATTTCAGGCGGGGCAATGGCTGCCGGGCGCACCCCGGATGGCGAAAAAATTGACCTGATTTCGGTCTTTGAAGGCGTCGGCGCGTATGCCAGCGGAAAAATAGACGCAGCGCGCTTGAAGACGCTCGAAGATTTTGCCTGCCCCTCGTGCGGCTCGTGCTCCGGCATGTTTACCGCCAACTCGATGAACTGCCTGATGGAGGCCCTGGGCCTGGCCCTGCCCTACAACGGCTCGGCCCTGGCAAAAACCCCCGAACGCGAAGCACTGGCGCGC
>JAWOIR010000041.1:0-3663 GCA_046484545.1 Anaerolineales bacterium | reverse complement strand
TTCTGGATGGTCTGCATATCACCCTGGATGAGGGCCGGGTCTGATTCGTGCGTCAGGCCGGATTCGTCCCAGGGGGGGATGGAATCCGCTTCGGGATAATGTAAATTGGCAAATTGCGACAAAACGTGCTCGGCGGCGCGCTCGCCGAAGACCAGTCCCTCCAGCAGCGAGGTGCTGGCTAAACGGTTGGCACCATGCAGGCCGGTACAGGCCACTTCACCGACGGCGTACAGGTTTTTAATCGTCGACTCGCCCCAGGGGTTAACGGCCACCCCGCCACAGGAGTAGTGCGCCGCCGGTACAACGGGAATCGGTTCGCGGGTAATGTCGATCCCGACCCGCTTACATTCGGCATAAATATTCGGGAAACGAGTCCGCAGTTTGTCGGCGTCCATGTGCGAGCCGATGTCCAGCAAAACATAGGGGTAGCCCTTCGTTTCCAAGACGTGATGAATGGCGCGAGCGACGACATCGCGCGGGGCCAGGTCTTTCCATTCCGGCGAGTATTTGTGCATGAAGGGCTGGCCTTCGGGAGTCAGCAGGGTGCCGCCCTCGCCGCGCACCGCTTCGCTAATCAGGAATCCCTGCGCACCGGGCACTTCGAGCGCAGTCGGGTGAAACTGGATGTACTCGGCGTTGATGATGCGCGCCCCGGCACGATGCGCCATCGCCAGTCCGTCACCGCGCGCGCCCTGCGGGTTGGTGGTGTTGCGGTAAATGCGTCCCAGTCCGCCGGTTGCCAGCACCGTCGCGCGCGCCAGGGTGCGATGAATGGCGCGCCCGTTGCGGTCAAAGACATACGCGCCATAACAGGTAATCGGCCCATAGGTATCAAGCGGGTTGCGTGAGTGATGCGGATACGTAATCAGGTCAACCGCTGTGGCATTGGTAATCAATTCGATATTGGGATGGCGACCAACTGCCCCGGTCAGCGCCTCGACAATGCTCTGACCGGTTCCATCGCCGACGTGCAGGATACGACGGCGCGAATGGGCCGCCTCCTGTCCGAAGGCCAGTTCGCCGCCCGAATCGCGGTCGAAGTCCACGCCTGCTTCCGCTAGAAGCAGCCGCTCCAGGCGGGCGGGACCTTCCTCGGCCACAATCCGTGCCACTTCGGGCAGCGACGCCCCGGCCCCGGCCTCGAGGATGTCTTTCACGAGCAAATCGGCGCTATCGTCCGGGCCGCGATGGATGATACCGCCCTGCGCCCAGCGCGAGTTCGATTCGAGCGGGTCGGGTTCGCGGGTAATCAGGATAATCCTGCGGGCCGGGTCTTTCGCCAACTTAAGCGCCGCAGACGCCCCGGCCACACCGGAGCCAATGATGAGTACGTCAGTAGTTTTCATCCAATCTTTATCATCCTATCCACCGCCTGGAAGGCACGGACGCGAATTTCTTCGGGGACTTCGATGAGTTGCCAGTTGTTGCGCAGGGAATCGCGCACGTTTTCCATGGTAATCATGTTCATGTGCGGGCAGCGCACCATGCACAGGCGCAGCAAGTCTTTTTCCGGATTGGCGGCGGCGATATTGTCGCCCATCGCGCACTCAGTCAGCACCAGGTAGTGCGGCGCTTTGCTCTGCTGGACGTAATTAATCATCGCGTTGGTTGAGCCGGAGAAGTCAGATTCGGCCACCACTTCGGGCGAGCATTCGGGGTGCGAAACCACAATCGCATCGGGGAACTGTTGGCGCACGGCGCGGATGTCCTCAACCGTGAATTTCTCATGGACTTCGCATTTGCCGTGCCAGCCAATCATCTGCACATCGAGGAGATTTTCCCCGTCGTAGGGGCGAGCCGACGGCTTGCCCCTATCGGCGAGGGACGGGAAAATAATATGTTTCCCCGTCTCTTTGGCGACGTTGCTGGCGAGATACTGGTCAGGCAAGAAGATGACGGTATCGCTCTTGAGCGACTCGACCACCGCGATGGCGTTGCCGGATGTACAGCAGATGTCGCTCTCGGCTTTGACATCCGCATAGGTGTTGACGTAGGTCACAACCGGCACACCGGGATATTTGCGCCTGAGGGCGCGCACATCTTCGGCAGTGATGGATTCAGCCAGCGAGCAGCCCGCTTTTTCAGCTGGCAGCAGCACCGTCTTGGCAGGATTGAGGATTTTGGCGGTTTCCGCCATGAATTTGACACCACAGAAGACAATCACATCCTTGTCTGTGCTGGCGGCTTTGCGGCTCAGGTCGAGCGAGTCGCCGCGAAAATCGGGGATGGTGTGGAACAAGACCGGTTCCATATAGTTATGCCCGAGGATAACAGCATTGCGCTCCTTTTTAAGGGCGTTAATTTCGACGGCAATTTCAGCCTTGTAATACAACTCAACATCCGGGACGAGTTTTCCCAGGCTGGTCTTCATTTCTTCGTACAGGGCTTGCGCTTCGGGGTTCATTAGAGTCTCCTTTTACCAATCAGATGTTATTGCGAGGGGCTGAGCGCAGCCGCGTCCTGTACGGCGCAGTCGAAGCCCCGAAGCAATCTCCAGTTAAGAAGAGTTTTGTTATTGAGCGGAGATTGCCACGTCGGGCTACGCCCTCCTCGCAATGACATTGGTTAGTGAACAAAATCCAAACTGACATCAAACACTTTCGCCGAATGGGTCAACGCGCCACTGGATATATAGTCCACGCCGGTTTCGGCAATTGCACGCACGGTTTCCAGGCTGACGTTACCACTGGCTTCCAGTTTGGCGCGCCCGGCGGTGATGGCGACGGCTTCGCGCATCATTTCGAGGCTCATGTTATCGAGCAGGATGCGCTCGACGTTCAAGGACAGGGCTTCGCGCAGGTTGTCAATGGTGCGAACTTCGACTTCGATTTCCAGCCCGCTATTGGCGGCGCGGGCGCGGGTCACAGCTTCGGTGATTGAACCGGCAAAGTCGATGTGATTATCCTTGATGAGAATCATATCGAACAGGCCAATACGGTGATTCTGGCCGCCGCCACGCAGGACAGCCAGCTTATCGGCCATGCGCAGACCGGGGGCGGTTTTGCGCGTATCGAGGATGACGGCTTTCGTGCCAGCGACGGCGTCCACAAACTGACGGGTCAGGGTGGCGATTCCGCTCATGCGGCCCAGGAAGTTGAGCGCGGTTCGTTCAGCGGTCAACAGGCCGCGAGCAGGGCCTTCAAGCGTGGCAATCACCTGCCGGTTTGTTACCCGCTGACCCTCCACTGCCAGGGCGCGGAAGATGATTTTGTCATCCACGGCGCGGCAAACGGCTTCAGCAACATCCAGTCCGGCAATAATGCCGTCCTGCTTGGCGATGATTTGTCCGCTCATCTGCGCTTCGGGCGGGATAATGCTCTCGCTGGTCGCATCGCCCGCGCCAATATCCTCCTGCAGGGCGCGTTGGATGGCAGAACGAATATCAGGATGAAGGTTTTTCAATACTACTCCTTTCGTGTCAAAACTACACTTAGTATACCACAAAAAAAACAAGGGGATTGAATTTCCCCTGTGTTTCCCTGATATTTGCCGTAAAGAAGTCCGCATTTTGGGTTGTGAGCGCGCCGCAAACGCGCGCTCACAACCCAAAATGCGGCCTTCTTTACGGCAAATATCTGGGAAACAGAGGGGAAATTCAATCCCCTTGTTTTTTTGTGGTATACTAAGTGGTGACGAAGATCGCGCCTTCCAGGACATAGGTGG
>JAWOIR010000026.1:0-3702 GCA_046484545.1 Anaerolineales bacterium | reverse complement strand
CTTAAAACCGTTTTGACGTTCTCCATTTTGCCGTAGCGTTTGACTTCGCTCAACAGCAGGGATTCGTCGATGCGATAGTTAAAGGAGACGTTCTCGAATTCGAGTTGGCTGCCGCCTTCGAGTGCGATTGCGTCCGGTTTTTCTTCGATGTCGAGTGGCAGGTCGATGATTTCAAAGACGCGCTCGAAACTGACCATGCTGGTGCTGAAATCGACCGGGGCGCTGGCCAGCCCCTGCAACGCGCCGTAGAGCGTGCCGAGATAAGCGCCAAAGGCGACGATGGTGCCGACGGTGAAATCACCCTGTATGACGTAGTAGCCGCCCAGGCCGTAGACCAGGGCCGTTCCGACTGCGCTGACCAGGCCGATGATGGAGAAGAAGGTTGAGCCGTACAGGGCGCGTTCGATGCCCAGGTCGCGCACGCTGGCGGCGCGTTTTTGGAAGCGGATTTCTTCTTCGCGGGTGCGGCCAAAGAGTTTGACCAGCAGCGCGCCGCCGATGCCGAGGGTTTCGTTCATGTGGGCGTTCATGGCGGCGTTGGCGTCCATGGCGCGGCGGGCGATTTCGCGCAGGCGTTCGCCCAACAGGCGCGCGGTAAGGATAAAGAGCGGCAGGATGATGATGCTGACCAGGGTTAGTTGCCATTGCAGGCTGGCCATGACGGCGATGATGGCGACGGCCTGCACGAAGTTGGTGATGATGTTGACGATGGTGTTGCTGATGGCGTTTTGCGCGCCGACCACGTCGTTATTCAGGCGGCTCATCAGTTCGCCGATTTTGGTATTGGTGAAGAAGCGCAGGCTCATGCGCTGGAGTTTGCCGAAGAGCGAGACGCGCAGGTCGTAGATGACGCCTTCGCCAACGGCGGCATTTAATCGCCGCTGGAGGATGCCGACTATGCCGCCCAGGATCGGAATGAACAGCAGCGCCAGGGCCAGTTTCCACAGCCCGTCCAGGTCGCCTTGCGGCAGGACGGTGTCAATCATGTGGCGGAAAATGAGAGGCGCAACCAGCGAGATGGCGCTGCTGACCAGAATCAGGACCAGCATACCGCCCAGGTTTCCCCAGTAGGGACGGGCATAGGCCAGCACGCGCAAAAGAAGTTCACGGGTTACTTTTTGGGGTTTGTCATCCCCCGAACGAATAGAGTGGAAAAAACTGCCGCCGCCACGCATCATTGTTTTTATTTTTCCTTTCAGGCGTCCCAGGGGGCTTTGCCGCCCTGGCCTGCCAATGCCTGGCGGATTGGCCCTGCCAGGTTGGGCAATAAATCGGCGGCGGCTGCCAGCATACCGAAGTTGCCGGCCAGCATCATGTCGCCAAAGGGAACTGCAAAGTGTGGACGAAGATTTTTGCCTTCGGTATTTTTTGTTTGAAACATGGAACGCCGCGGCCCGGAGACGGCGATGTCCCAATCGCCTTGCCCGAGTTCAAGCGGATTTTTCTCATAGATGAGCGCGCCGTGACCGTCGTCGTTGAAGATGGTTTCGTGCGTCAGGCTGCCATCGGCCAGGGCGCGGATGTAGCCTTCCAGTTTGGGGCGGTCGATTTCGCCGCTGTGATGCTCGAAAACACCTTCGATACCGTCCCCGATGCGAAAGGCCAGGGTGTGGAAATTGCCCACGTTGACGAGTATTTTGCGGGCGCGGGCCGCGACGCGCTGGTCGAAACCGGCGCCGAGAATGGCGGCGGGGGCGGTGTCCATCACAAGCAGGGGGGCGTCCACATCCCTGGCTGAGTCGACGACCGCTTGCAGGCGGGTCATGATGGGCGGGACATCCCCGGCGAGGAAGGCAAAAGACGAGAGCGCGTTTTTGGCTCGGATGCGTTCATCCAGGTAGTCGAAGCGAAACTGACGGTCGGAGATGCCGGGCGGGGCGTCGCCGTGGTCGAAGACTGCCGCGCAGACGGCGTCCAGGTCGTCCAGCGCCAGGCCGAAGCGGGCGAAGGTTTCGGCAATCAGTGCGAAGTCGAAGTCTTTGAGTTCCAGCTGCAGGGTTTGGGAGTCCAGGCCGGAAATTTCATCTTCCGCGATGATTTTGATGCCCATCTGCTCGACTTTTTCCGGTTCGTCGTCGATGGTTTTGGCGGCTTCGGGGGTGGCGTAGGTCGGGATGCCTGCGGCGGCATGGTCGCGGGCGGCCCAGGCGGAGGGGCCGCCGCCCATCAGTTTGCCCGTCAGCAGGAGCGGGGTTTGGAGGCGGGTGGCTGCTTTTATCTTCCTGTGAATCATCATCGTGGGTGATGGAATTACCAGTTTGAAGCCGTTTTCCACGTTCAGGTTGGTGTCCAGGAGCAGGATGTCTTGTGTGCCGGTGCCGATATCAACAGTAAGAATTTTCATGTGGATTTTTCCGCTTGGCTGAGGATAGGGTTCGAGGAATGTTTTTGGGAGTGACTATACTGCGATTGGGGGGATTATGCAACCGGAAAGAAAGGGTTTTCTGATATTTGCCGTGAAGAAGATCGTATTTTGGGGTGTGGGCGCGCGCGTTTGCGGCGCGCCCACACCCCAAAATACGGGAGCTTATCATAGGAATTCTCAAAGAGCCAACGAAATGGTGGTTAATGAAAGTCATAGATGAGTGTGCAGGAGTTGCCTAACCCGGATAAGCCGGAAAATCTTTGACCACAAAGGCCACGAAGTTACACAAAGAAGAGCAAGGAAAAAAGTGGGATTTCTGAAGGAAAACGCCGTCCCGGAAATGGGGCGGCGTTTTGCCTTTGTGATATGGGATGATGCGCTGTGAACGATTATTTTTTCGCTTGTGACGCTTTGATATATTCAAGACAGCGCCGCAGTGCCTCTTTCCCGTCCTTGAGCGGCCCGACCTTGAATTGGGGTGAGACGGCGTGCGGCACATAACCCCACCAGGTGCTGTCATGTTTCTGGCAGGCCTCATAACGGATCCCACGATATTTCCTTTGGAAGTGTTGTTTGAGTCGGCTCATCATGCTCCTTGCTGTTTTCGCCTGAGTTTGGGATGCGACCGAGCTTGTCATGTCGAGCCGCTTTATGGCGAGACATCTTGCTGACTCACCATAAGACATCTCAGTCGTAAAAAACGCTCCTTCGATGTGACAACCCGGAATGATGTTATTTTACCCACCCCTGCGCCACCAACAACTCGCCGTTCAGAATTGCCCCACCCGCCGCGCCGCGGATGGTGTTGTGCGACAGGTTGACGAACTTGATGTGAAAGAGCGGGTCTGCGCGCAGACGTCCGACGATGCTGGCCATGCCGCCGGCTTCGTCCCGGTCACGGCGTGGCTGGGGGCGGTCGGCTTCCGTCCGCAAGCGGATGACAGGCTTGGGCGCGGAGGGCAGCCCGGCCACGATGGGCGGGGCGGAAAAAGCCGTCAGGGCCTCGCCGGCCTGCTGCGGGGAGACATCCTGTCCGAACTCCACCGAAGTGACGACGAGATGCCCGTCAGTGACGGCCACGCGGTTGGTGTGGGCCGAGAGCTGGAAGGGGGCGAAGTCGATGTCGGTTCCGTTGAACTGGCCGAGCATTTTGCGCGGTTCTTCTTCGACCTTTTCCTCCTCGCCGCCGATGTACGGGACGACGTTGTCGATGATGTCGAGCGAGGCCACGCCGGGATAGCCCGCCCCCGAAAGGGCCTGCATCGAGACGATGAAGGCGCGCCGGATGCCGAAGGCGTCGTGCAGGGCGCGGAAGGCGATGGTCAGGCCGGTGCTGG
>JAWOIR010000452.1:0-4363 GCA_046484545.1 Anaerolineales bacterium | reverse complement strand
TCATCCACATCGCGCTTCTCCTTTTCGAGACCATTTTGGGTTTGACTTTTCGAATCGTCTTCCAGGGTCTTTGTGAAAATATACATTAAGTATAGCCGAATTTGGGGATAGACAACCTCTTGACAAAGTTCTTTTATGTTATACAATAAAAACGAACGTTCGTTCATATTTTTTCTATCAACCTTCAACTTTCTAACCTTCCAACCTTTTACCCTCGGCCATGCCTGCCAAATCCGACCAAACCCGCCAAAACATTCTCGATGCCGCTTACGAACTGTTCCTTTCGCAGGGCTACTCGGCCACTTCCATGCGCCAGATTGCCAGCCAGGCCGGTCTGGCGCTGGGCGGCATCTACAACCATTTTGCCAGCAAGGATGAAATCTTCCAGGAAGTCATCATTGCCCAGCATCCCTACCTGAAAATCATGCCGCTTATCCACAGCGCGCCCGGCGAAAACGCCGAGGAATTCCTGCGCAACGCTGCCCGAATCATCCAGGCTGAACTGGGGACTCGCCCTGATTTTATGAAGTTAATGATGATTGAAATTGTTGAATTTAACGGCAGCCACTTCCAGAAGATGTTTGAAACAATCTCTCCCCACATTTTCCCGCTGCTCATGCGTATCGGCCAGCCAGGGAACTGTCTGCGCGACCTGCCCATGCCCTTGATTTTGCGCTCACTGATGGGAACAATTGCGGCTTTTTACATCACAGAAAGCTTGATGCAAAGCCCCGCCTTGCCCGCTGAAATGCGCAACGTAACGCTCGAAGATTTTATGGATATCTACATGCACGGCATTCTTGTAAAGGATGAAGGATGAGTTATGAAAGATGAATCGTTCATCAAACCTCGACCATTGACTTTTGACCTTCGACTTCTCCAAACCATCCTTCCGCCTTCATCCTTCATCCTTTTGGAGTTTCCATGAACTCTCGCCTGTCCTCCATCATCCGCAAGGAATTTATCCAGATATTCCGCGACAAGCGCACCCTGGCGCTGATACTGGTTATTCCCATCATGCAGTTATTCCTGCTGGGATACGCCGCCACCAACGACGTGCGTAACGTGCCGCTGGCGGTCTTCGACCAGAGCAATAGCGCCGAATCGCGCGCCCTGCTCGATTCCTATCGCGCCGCCGACTACTTCGCCATCGCCTATGCCGCCGGCTCCGAAGCCGAAATCCAGACCCTCATCGAAACTGGCAAAGCCCGCGCCGCGCTCATCATCCCGCCCGATTACGCCAACCGCGTCAAGGCCGGCAATGCGCAGGTGATGTTCATCCTCGACGGCTCTGACCCGACCGTCGCATCCACCGCGCTTTCGGCGGCCCAACTAATTGGACAGAACCACGCCACCGCCATCTTGTCTGAAAAAATCGCCCGCTCCGGCATGGCCATCCGCCTCCAGCCGCCGGTCGAAGTGCGTACCACCGTCTGGTACAACCCCGATCTCATCTCAGCCCACTTCATGATTCCCGGCGTTATTGGCATGATTCTCTACGCCATCACCGCCATCCTGACCGCCTCGGCAGTCGTCCGTGAGCGCGAGCGCGGCACCATCGAACAACTCATCGTCACCCCCATTCGTCCCTGGGAACTGGTCATCGGCAAAATCCTGCCCTACACCGTCCTGGCCCTGTTCGATACGGTGGTCGTCCTGCTGGTCGGCCATTGGTGGTTTGGCGTCCCGATTCGCAGTTCACTGGCGCTCATCCTGGGTGTCTCAGGCATCTTCCTGCTCTCCGGCCTGGGCGTCGGCCTGCTCGCCTCCACCATTGCCAACACCCAGCAGGAGTCCATGCTGACCGTCTGGATGACCCTGCTGCCCAGCATCTTCCTGTCCGGTTTTTTCTTCCCGCTCGAAGCCATGCCCCAAATCCTGCAATGGATTTCCTACGCCATGCCCCTGCGCTACTACCTGAGCATCATCCGCGTTCTGCTGCTCAAAGGCGTCGGCCTCGAAAGCATCCTGCCCGATTTAATAGCCCTGACCGCTTTTGGCCTGCTCATCATGACCGCCGCCGCCCTGCGCTTCCGCAAACGATTGGATTAAAACCCGATACTCGATACTCGATAATCGAATACTCGAATTTCGATTATCGAGTATCGACTTTCGACTTTTGACCTTTGACTCAACGGAGTTCCCCATGCCCCACAAACATCCACCCCTTCCCGTCATTTTCCTCGTCCTGCTATTGGTCCTTGGCGCCGCCGCCTACTTCATCTGGCAGGAATTCCAGCCGCCCGCCGATACGCGCCTGACCGCCTCCGGCACCGTCGAAACCGTCCAGACCTCCATCTCCCCCGAAATTGGCGGCAAAGTATTGGATGTGATGGTGGACGCCGGGGATTTTGTCCGCGCTGGTGACGTGCTCCTGCGCCTCGACGCCTCCCTGCACGAAGCGCAGTACGCGCTCGCCGCTGCCGGCCTGGATTCCGCCAAATCAGCCGTTACCACCGCCGAAGCCGTCCTGGCCTCCGCCCAGGTTCAATATGACCTGACCGTCCGCGCCGCCCTGGCTGAAGAATCCACCCTGCGCACTGCCGACTGGCAGCAAACCACGCCAAGCGACTTCGACCAGCCCGCCTGGTACTTCGACCGTGTCGAGCAGCGCACTGCCTTTGAAGCCGAATCCGCTGCCGCACAAGACGCGCTCGAAAGGGCGCAGGCGCGTTTCAGGACGGTTCAGCAACGTGCCGCCAGCAGCGACTTCCTCGAAGCCGAGCGTGACCTGGCCGCTGCTCGGGCCGCCTACCAACTTGCCCAGGAACTGCTGACTGCCGCAACCGGCGCTGACGCCACCCTGCGCGAATCTGCCCAAATCCGCTTCGACGACGCCAAAGCCGACCTGGATAATGCCCAAAAAGAGTACGACAAGGCCCTGACCTCCGACGGCGCAACCGACCTGCTCGAAGCCCGCGCCGACCTGCGCATTGCCCAGGAACGCGCCGAACGCGCCAGCGACCACGTCCGCGCCCTGCAAACCGGGCTGGATTCTCCCAAAATCCTGGCCGCCCAAAAGACAGTCGAGCAAGCCGAAGCCGTTCTCAGGCAGGCGCAGACAGCCATCGGACAAGCCGAAGCCAATCTGAATCTCATCGAAACCCAAATCACCAAACTGACCCTCACTGCTCCCACCGACGGCGTTATCCTGACCCGCAACATCCAACCCGGCGAGGTCATTAATCCCGGCGCCGTCGCCCTGACCCTCGCCAACCTGTCTGACCTGACCCTGACGGTTTACATCCCCGAAGACCGCTACGGCGAAGTCTCGCTCGGCCAGGCCGTCGGCGTGACGGTCGACTCCTTCCCCGCTGAAACTTTCTCCGCCAGCGTCATCCACATTGCCGACCGGGCCGAATTCACCCCGCGCAACGTCCAGACTGTCGAGGGCCGCAAAACCACCGTCTTTGCCATCAAACTGCGTTTGGACGACCCGGCGGGTAAATTAAAACCGGGCATGCCGGCGGATGTGGTTTTTCAATAAAATCGTCGAAGGTCGAAAGTCAAATGTCACAAGGAGATGGATATGGCAGGAATTACTCGCTTTGAAGAAATTGAAGGCTGGAAATTGGCTCGCGAATTGACCAATACGATTTACGCGCTCACAAGACAAGAAGCGTTCGCCAAAGATTTTGGCCTGAAAGACCAGATTCGGCGAGCAGCGGTTTCTGTGATGAGTAACATTGCCGAAGGATTTGAGAGCCGCACCGATAGCCAATTCATCAACTTTTTAGGCATGGCCCGCGCTTCAGGGGGCGAAGTCCGCGCACAACTTTACATTGCGCTTGACCAAAAATACATCACTTCAGAACAATTTAAACAGGCTTTCGACCTGGCCGAAAAATGCGCCCAAAAAATCGCCGGTTTTATCTCCTACCTCGAGAATAACCCCCGCCAACGCCGCGTATCAGAAGACTACACACATTATGAAGTGTGACAGACCTTCGACTTTCGACCTTTGACATTCTTTCCCCGACCTTTGACCTTCGACTTTTGACCATGATTTCAGCCAATAATCTTACCAAGTCTTTTACATCCACCCCCGCCGTTGCTGGCATCAACTTGAATGTTGCCCCCGGAGAAATCTACGGCCTGGTCGGTGCGGACGGGGCCGGGAAGACGACCAC
Source organism: Anaerolineales bacterium (assembly GCA_046484545.1). Lineage (GTDB taxonomy): Bacteria > Chloroflexota > Anaerolineae > Anaerolineales > Villigracilaceae > UBA8950. The sequence goes on along the minus strand of JAWOIR010000452.1, from coordinate 233 downwards.
ACTGCGGCTGTTGTGCGGCGCGCTGCGGCCTGATTCCGGCGAAGTGAAAGTATGCGGCTACGACATCGCCACCCAGACCGAGCAGGCCCGTGAGCAAATCGGTTATCTCTCGCAGCGATTCTCGCTTTACGAAGATTTGACGGTGCTTGAAAACATACGCTTTTTTGCCGAGGTGCGCGGTTTGAAGTCGACCGCATCGTCGGGCTCGAGATCGGAGGCGACGACTACCTCAC